>NZ_CFIGVI010000007.1:27470-119159 GCF_984588085.1 Wandonia sp. | reverse complement strand
AAAACACTAAAACACTAATAATAAATAGGTTACTCTGAATGATTTACGATTCAAAATGAAGACAAAAGCGATCAAATGGGAATTCAACTTGAAGACATAACTTCCTCTAATCTTTGTTTAACGCATCGTCCTCCACCATAATCATCTGATAGTTTAGGATCTTTCCAACAGCAAAATACGATCACGAAACACGTGCCGTCGGAAGTATTGCCAAATTTTTTGTTAATAACACTCCCATTGATGCATTAGCATTCAATAACTCAAAATAGTCTTGTCTTTTCGGTGTCACTTAGAAATACATTCCATTTACTACTATTTAATTATCAAAAATTGATTGAAACACCACACTTTTTAACTTCCACCCCGCGGAAAAATGTTCCTTCTTTTTTCAAGTAAGTTCATTCATTACGTTTGCCAAGAAGACTTATCAATGCTTAATTCTCGACAGGATTTTCTTGACTTCAAAACCAAATTTCTATTAAGTAAACAAAAATAAATTATTATGAAAAAAAGTACATTTCTTTCTGGCGTTTTTGGCATCGTATATGCGCTTGCTGCTCATGGACAAAATACTTTCCCTCCTGTAGGAAATGCGGGAATTGGAACACTCAATCCACAGGCACACTTAGATCTGATTGTGAATGGCAATAGCCCAAATACCTATTCTGGATTTCGACTTACCACTCCTTCAATACTCAGCACTACAAGCCCGCTGACATCCGCCTTTCAAATTCGTCGTTCGGGTTTTTCTAATTCATTCTACTCCCTTTTTGTTGTCAAGCCAAACGGAAACATCGGGATTGGTGTAGAACCCAATGATCCACTTCTAGCATCACGCAGACTTGTAGTCACCGACAACAATGTAAACAAGGTTGACCTCAATGTTAAAGGTTTTGCCCTCGTTGACGGACAAAGTGCTTCCGTTCTTTTCGGGGGGACCGGTGGGGAACAATACGGACAATGGGGAATCGAATACAACCAATATGCGACAACTCCAGGTCTGAATTTTTGGAAGCCTGCAGGTAGTAATAACTTCGGGAATTACTATATGTTTATGGCAGACAATGGTAAAATAAGTATGGGTCTTGATCCAAACAATACAGCTACCTATAACGGAGACTATCGCTTGTATGTAAAAGATGGGATTATGACAGAAAAAGTCAAAGTTGCAGTCCATACTACCAACGACTGGGCAGATTATGTTTTTAAAAAAGACTACTCTTTAATGCCGCTCAACGAAGTAGAACGTTTTATCTCGCAAAACGGTCATTTACCAAACATTCCGAGCGCTGAAAACATTGTGAATGAAGGAATTGATATAGCCAAAATGGACGCAAAGCTCCTGGAAAAGATTGAGGAACTCACACTGTACATTATTGAACAAGACAAACGAATTGCTGAATTAGAGAATCAATCTAAAAACGATTAATATGAAATTCACTAGAATAATTTCCATATTCGGCGGGTTCCTTATGTGGAATTCAGCCGTCAGTCAGAGCGTGTTTGACTGTCAACCTCAGCTATCAGTAGTGACACAAAACCAAATTTATGTCCCAAATCCATTCTTTTATCAACGATGCATTACTTTCGATCAGAACACCAACTATGTGTATGACCAAACCTCTCAATATCCTTATGCAGACATCCATTTGCGAGCCGGAAAAAGTATCACCATAGAACCCGGCTTCAGAGCCGGACAGTTCGCAAACATTCCCAATCAAGGGACAGGTAGTTTTCTTGCAGATATTGATCCTGAACCTGTAAGTCCGTTCGAAGTCGCTGTGATGAATTATCCAAACACGGAGAATATTCTAAAAAATGCGCGTTTTGAGCTTGGTGTAGAATTGCCTGCCACTATTCAAAATGCCATTAACAATTTTCTTTTAAATCAAGCTGGTGCAAAAATCAATCCCTATCTCTCCTGGGAAATCGAAGTAACGGCAGACTTCTATCGTGTGGCAAATCCAAGCGATATCCATACAATTCACGGATTTCACTATGTTCCATACGAAAGTGAAGAATTACCGCTCCCACCTGTGGGAACACCGACAGGCGGACCAACGGGTGCAGGATTCCTTGACCTTTTGGGCGGTTGGACTGAACAACCAAACGATTACCCTTTTCGAATTCGGTTTGCCCCACCGGCAACCGGTGATTGGGTTGGGCAAATTCACATCAAGACACCCGGGCAAATTATCTCTTCTACTCCTTTCCCGTTCCGTGTGATACCATCTACGATTCAACCACCTGTCACTGTTGGAGCGAACAAGCGTTACCTTGAACGAGGAGGACAAAGTTTTATGCCGCTTGGGAACAACCTAAAATGGCCACGAACCACCTGTCCAATCGATCAGGAATTAGCCGCATTGATGGGATACAACGGCGGAAGCACCCCTTCATGGAACAATATAGAACAATATAAAGCCTATACGCCCCCTGTTCGCACTTATCGAAAGTTCCGTGAACAAATCGATGCCCTGGCCGACGGAGGTGCTAACACCTTTAGAATGCTTATGGCCCCACAATCAAACGAAATAGAATTTGAGGAGCTCGGGAATTATTATAGACGTCAGCATATTGCCTATGAAATGGATCAAATTGTTTATAAAGCAGAAGAACGAGATATGCTGATCGACTGGAACATGCAGGTACACTTCCCGTACACAACAGGTATTTTTTGGATTCATTATTGGGATTGGGCAAAAGATCCGAACGATCCAAATGAATTTGGTAATTGTTATCAGTCACTACCGAATGTCGACAAACCCATTGACTTTTTTGAACAAGCGGAAGCCCGAAAATATTACAAAGAACGTTTGCGCTACATTCTGGCCCGATGGGGGTACTCTAATAATATCCTCGCCTTTGAGCTCTTTAGTGAAATTGATCAAATTGGAGCTGAATATGCTTACAATCCTGTTTCGCAAGAACTGGAAATCGTGTATTGTGAATATAGTGCAAGTGGTGAAAACAATGGAGCGAGCGGCTGCTCACCAAATGATCCTAAGTATCAAATCAACCAACAAACCATCAAAAACTGGCAATCCGATATGATCAACTATATGCACAATATCTTGGGTCATGACAAACATCTTTATCAAGTAAGTTATGCTGGTGAACCAGGGGATTTTGATCATTCTTACGTAATACCAGATGTTGACTTTATTGGTCGCAATAAGTACGATTGGGCTTGCTATGATAGCGATAACAATACTGTTGATTTTGAATTCCCGCGCAGTCTGGTAAAATCCATGGCGATAAATAATAATGCCACTGATTATTACGGATTATATAGTAAACCTGCTTGGCTGAGTGAAACGGGCCCCATTCATGCGGAATCAAAAGGATGCGACAACCTAGTGGAAATGGTTCGAAACCAGTGGAAAATGCTCTTTTCAGGTTTTTCTGGAGCACTTGACTGGGAAAGTGATATTCATCAATTTAACAATTATGGTGTTTTCGGTAATATGAAGACATTTATTCAGGACAAAAACTTGGATCAAGACAAGTGGCACCCAGGAAATGTTGATTGCAAATCCAATGGAAAATGGGAATTTGATTCTAACTGGAACTCAGATATGTTTCGAGGAGACAAAAAAGGAGATCTTATATACCTGCGCAAAGGAAATGCAGACGAAGCAATTGGCATGATCACCAATACCACCTACAACTACTATAATCACGGACAACAGCCAACAATAAGCTGTTTTGAAAATGAGCCATGCAGTTTCACATGGGCTTCAACACCAATCGCAAATGCTAACTTAAATCAGCAACTTATCTCTTCTCAGGACAAAAAGGGAATGCTACGACTTCGTGGAATGGATGCAACCAAGTACCGGATTGATTACTATTGGTCGCACAATCCGACGAGTATCATTCATACCTCTTATGGCTGGGGACCGATGATCCAACTAGAGTACGATATGGAAGGGAACAATAATGAATATATTATGTTGTTCAAAGCCTCTCGTGTGTGGGAAAAATCTGTGGACGGGGTTGTTGAAGAAGAACGTGAAGAAGTTCAACTAATTCACCAGAATCTCTTCGTTTATCCAAATCCAAGCGATGGCGAGTTTAGGGTCGAATTGAACGAAGAAGTATTTTCTGAAAATCTATCGGTTACTGTTACAGATATGCTGGGTAGAATAGTTTACAAAGAAGAAAATATCCCAAGCAACACATTTGATGTTAGAATAACAGGTAGAGATCCCGGAGTGTACGTAGTTACTGTAATGAGAGGTGAGCAAAAGTGGGTCAACAAGGTGATTCTTGAGTAGCTCTTCTTATTCCCTTGATCATCCGGTCAACCCGATATTCTATTCAAGGAAAATCTTTAAGTATCAAAAGACAAAGAGGCTGCCCCTTTCGAGACAGCCTCTTTCTTTTATCCAATAAAAATGAATCTAATTCTTCACTCTTTCCACATATTCACCTTTACGTGTATCCACTTTGATACGTTCACCCGTATCAATAAAAAGAGGAACGCGTATTTCAGCCCCTGTATCGATGGTAGCCGGCTTCATTGTGTTCGTTGCTGTATCCCCTTTGATTCCAGGTTCTGTATACGTAACTTCGGCTTCAATCGTGATAGGAAGATCTACCAACAATGGCATTTCTTCTTCGGCATGGAAAGTAATTTCACAGATCATTCCTTCCTGAAGGAATAACGGTTTTTCAATCAGTTTCGCTTCAATATTTACCTGCTCATAGTTTTCAGTATTCATGAAAACATACATATTCCCTTCCTGGTACAGGTATTGATAATTACGTCTTTCAATACGAACCGGCTCAATTTTGTGTCCGGAAGAAAATGTATTATCCAATACTTTCCCTGTTTCAATATGCTTTAGTTTCGTTCTCACAAAAGCAGGTCCTTTCCCCGGTTTCACGTGTTGAAACTCTATAATTGTATACAATTTATCATTAAATCGAATACACAAACCATTTCTAATATCAGCCGTTGTTGCCATAAAATTATTATTGAGTCAAAAATTGCAAATTTAATTACCTGATTTTAAATTACGAAATAAAAAATCACATCGGACCTCTGACAATACCTTTATCTGATTCCGCAATAAATTGAAGCACCTGCTCTCTTTCCGGACAATCCGGAACTTCAAGCTTAATCTGTTCGATTGCTTTAGACATATTTGTATTCATGACAAACAGAATACGATATATATCCTCTACCACCTTGATTCCTTCATCAGACATTCCTCTTCGCCGTAAACCGATTGCATTTACACCTGCAAAGGTTAGAGGTTCTCTTGCCACACGAATAAAAGGCGGAACGTTTTTGCGAATAAGAGAAGCACCCGCTACAAAAGCATGAGCTCCTACACGAACAAACTGCTGGGTTCCCACTTTTCCTTCCAAGATAGCATAATCTTCAATCACATTATGCCCTGAAAGTCCGGTGTAATTTGCTAAAATCACATTATTCCCGATAATACAATCGTGAGCAACATGGACATAGCCCATCAACAGGCAGTTATTACCCACAACTGTTTTCATTCTGTCACTGGTACCTCTGTGAATAGTAACACATTCCCGAATGATTGTGTTATTACCAATTTCACAAGTTGTGTACTCTCCTCCAAACTTCAAATCCTGAGGAACAGCACCAATAATTGCACCTGGAAAGATTTCACAGTTTTCACCGATTCTCGTACCTGGGTAGATCACAACATTAGGACCAATTTTGGTTCCTTTACCTATCTTCACATCCTCATAAATAGTTGAGAATTGTTCAACTACCACTCCCTCTGCCAACTCTGCCTTCGGAGAAACTACCGCAAGTTCACTTATCATTCTTTCTCTTTTACAATTTGAGCTAACATCATTGCCTCTGATACGATCTGCCCGTCTACATAAGCCGTTCCCTTCATGTTTACCAGTCCTCTGCGAATCGGACTAACCAATCTCAATTCGAAAACAACTGTATCTCCGGGAATAACTTTCTGCTTGAACTTACACTCTTCGATTTTAAGGAAATACGTCATCCATTTTTCAGGCTCCTCCACCTGATTTAACGCAAATATACCTCCAACCTGAGCCATAGCTTCCACCTGAAGAACCCCCGGCATTACGGGATTCCCCGGAAAATGCCCTTGAAAGAAAGGTTCGTTCATGGTTACGTTCTTCATACCTATCACATAGTCACTTCCCATTTCTGTGATCCTGTCGACCAACAAAAACGGATAACGATGAGGAAGCATGCTCTCAATCTTAGTAATATCGTAGAGCGTTTTTGACAAATCAAATCTTCGCCCTTCTTTCTCCTGCTTACGGATTTGTTCTTTCAGAACTTTCGCAAACTGCACATTCCCATAATGCCCAGGACGGGCAGCAAGAATATGTGCTTTTATGAATTTTCCGACCAACGCAAGGTCTCCAACTATATCTAGTAATTTGTGACGTGCAGGTTCATTTTCAAACTGCATTTTGGTACTGTTCAGCACACCAATGCCTCTGACCTCTACTTTCAACTTTTCTTTTCCAAGTAATTCTGCCAAACGATCTAGTTCCTCCTGAGAAACATGCTCTCGTTCTACCAAAACAATTGCATTATCCAGATCACCTCCTTTAATCAACCCATTTTTCGCCAGGTATTCTAATTCTTTGAGGAACACAAATGTTCTACATCTCGATATATGCTCATTGAATTCTTCCATGTTATACATAGAAGCGTGTTGTGTCCCCAAAACCGGTGAATTGTAATCCACCATTACAGTCAGACGGTATACTGAATCAGGAATCGCCAAAAACTCAATCCCTCTTTCTTCGTCTTCCCATGGAATATTTGTGTTCAGCTCAAAATATTCACGATCTGCACTCTGCTCTTCAAACCCAACCGATAGAATCCCTTCTACAAAAGGATATGAACTACCATCCATAATTGGCATTTCAGGTCCGTCGATCTGGATCAAAGCATTGTCAACCATATTTGCATGCAAAGCAGCCAAAATATGTTCTACGGTATAAACTCTCGCACCATTTTGTTCAAGAGTTGTCCCTCTGTTGGTTGCAACAACAAGATCACAATCCGCTTTGATAACGGGCTGATCTTCCAGATCAACACGCTGGAATTTATAACCGTGATTTTCCTTTGCAGGACAAATAGTAACTTTAACTTTTTCACCTGTATGCAGTCCTACACCTACAAATGAAACCGGTGCTTTCAGCGTTCTCTGCTTTTCGTTCATCGGGTTAATTTTCGTATTTTAAGATTTTAGTTTTTCTTCTATTGCTTGAAGTCGTTTAAGAATCATTGGTAATTTTCGGAAACCAAAATACGACTTTTTGAAATCTTCAATAGGAATAGCAGGCGACCCCAGTAAAACATCTCCTTCTTTTTTAATGTTATTAGGGATTCCACTTTGGGCAGCAACTTTAACTCCATCCGCTATTTTAATATGTCCGGAAACACCTACCTGCCCTCCCATCATGACATTTTTCCCCACTTTTGTCGAGCCGGCAACACCTACCTGTGCAGCCATTACTGTATTCTCTCCGATTTCTACATTATGCGCAATCTGGACAAGGTTGTCCAACTTCACTCCTTTTCTCAGTACGGTTGATCCTAATGTAGCCCTATCAACTGTAGTATTAGCTCCTATCTCGACAAAGTCCTCAAGGACAACGTTTCCAATCTGAGGAACTTTGTTATATTCATTTTCCTGATTAGGTGCAAACCCAAATCCATCCGCTCCGATAACTGCTCCTGCGTGAATCACACAGTGTTTCCCTAACACACAATCGGGATAAATTTTCACACCCGGATAGATTACACATCCGTCACCAACTTTAACATTATCCCCGATATATGCTCCCGGGTATATTTTTACATTATTTCCAATCACAACATCTTCTCCCAGGTACGCAAAAGCTCCCAAATAAAGATTATCACCTACAGATGCTGAGTCAGAAATAAAACTGGGCTGTTCGATTTTAGGTTGTTTAACACGGAATTGATTGTAGGCTTCCAGTAGTTTTGCAAAACACGCATACGCATCCTCAACTTTAACTAAAGTACAGCTTGCAGGAATCTCCTGACGAGGTTCAAATGTTTTGTTGACAATAACAACAGAAGCCCCTGTCGAATAAATATACTCTTCATATTTCGGATTAGCCAAAAAAGATAATGTTCCCGGCTGTCCCTCTTCAATTTTGGAAAGACCTGTTACAGAAACATTTGAATTACCGACGATTTCCCCGTTCAAAATACCTGCAATTTGCTCTACACTAAATTCCATCCTCCAAAAGTATAAATTCTCAACGAGTCTGAATGTATTCTGTTAAGACTTTATTAACAGAGTTTTTTTCAAAGGTGATTCCGATCAAAAATAGATACTTGCAGAAGAGAAAACAGACACTCTTCTCTCTTTTTAAAAACGAAAATAATCAGGGTCTTTTTTCTTCGGTTTTTATTCTGCATTTTTGCGCCGTTAAATTGAATTGTTATGCCAAAAATTTCTGAAAAAGCACATAGTATGCCGGCATCTCCGATCCGGAAACTTGTACCTTATGCCGAGGCTGCAAAAGCAAAAGGTCTTATTGTATATCATTTAAATATCGGTCAACCGGACATAGACACTCCTCAGGTGGCTTTGGATGCTGTCAGAAATCTGGACAGAACAGTCATTGAATATTCACATTCGGCAGGTTTTGAAAGTTATAGAAAAGGACTCTCTGATTATTACAAAAAAAATGATCTCCCTGTTGAAACCGAAGATATCATTATTACAACCGGAGGTTCTGAAGCACTTACTTTTGGGTTTATGACCTGTTGCAATCCGGGAGACGAGGTTATTATTCCGGAACCGTTTTATGCGAACTACAATGGTTTTGCCATTCAGGCCGGACTAAAAGTAGTTCCAGTAACCGCATCTATTGAATCAGGATTTGCACTTCCTCCCGTTGAAGAGTTCGAGAAAAAAATTACAGAAAAAACAAAAGCTATTGTTATCTGTAACCCGGGAAATCCAACAGGGTACCTGTACTCGAAAGAAGAACTCGAAAAGCTAAGAGACATTGTAAAGAAGCACGACCTCTTTTTATTTGCTGACGAGGTATACCGAGAGTTTTGTTACGATGGAGCGACCCCGTTTTCGGTAATGAACCTTTCGGGAATTGAACAAAATGTGATTCTGATTGACTCCGTATCCAAAAGATATTCCATGTGTGGAGCACGCATCGGAGCATTGATCTCAAAAAACAAAGAGGTGATGAACGCCGCTCTAAAATTCGGACAGGCACGCCTATCTCCCCCCACTCTTGCTCAAATCGCTTCTGAAGCTGCACTGAACACCCCTGATAGTTATTTTGAAGAGGTTGTCAATGAATATGTTGAACGAAGAGATATTATGGTGGACGGATTGAATGCAATTCCGGGAGTTTTTTGTCCAAAACCGAAAGGTGCTTTTTATTGTGTTGCAAAATTCCCGGTAGATGATGCTGAGAAATTCTGCCAATGGTTGCTTGAAGAATTTGAATTCAACGGACAAACTGTTATGATGGCTCCTGCAAACGGTTTCTACTCTACACCCGGAAAAGGGAAACAAGAAGCTCGAATTGCTTATGTTTTGAATAAAGAATCTCTGAAAAATGCCGTAACTTGCCTTGAAGAAGCTCTAAAAGTATATCCGGGAAGAGTCTAATGCACGAGATAGAACCATATTATAACTGGAGAGGATACTACACGGCTGAAACCGATGCTTCCTCTCCTTTTTTTGGTCGGGAATACAGTGAATTTGAATTTTCCCAGGCCGTCTATAATTATTTCATTCACCCGCAGTGGGATCATTTCGGCTCTCCCACTCTTTTCATGAAGATCCTTTATGTTGACTACGAAGAAAGCATCTGTATTTTTGAGATGATCGGCGAATGGAATGACGCTATTAACAACGATATTATGTTTCTGAAACGGGACGTAGTTGAACAATTAACGGAAGCCGGGATCAATAAATTCATCGTTATCGGGGAAAATGTTTTCAATTTTCACTCCTCTGATGACTGTTATTACGAAGAGTGGTTTGATGAAATTGAAGACGGTTGGATTGCGTTTGTCAATTTTCGTGATCACGTCCGAAAAGAATTTGAATACGCTCATATTGACCACTACCTTGTCATGGGTGGAGAATTGGAAGAAGTAGACTGGAGAAGCATGAGCCCTATGGTCTTTTGCAAAAAGATAGAAGATTATGTTCAAAAACGACTCGAATAACAGCTACGAGACACTATTTGCAAACAGATATTCTGACACTTTTCTTCTTTAATTTCTGCCCCCTTCCCAGTTTAAGAATTTTCTTAACGACATCCGTACGCACTGCTACAAATGTCATCTGATCCAACGTATCTATTCGACCGATGGTTTTACCATCAACCCCAATCTGTTTAGTCAGAAACCCTAAAATATCCACTTTATTCACCTTATCTTTTTTACCTAAGGAGAAATACAGGGTTTCCCACAATTGTTCAGGAACAGCCGGAACTTCAAAGTGTGCCTGTTTCTCGACAAAATCTATTGTACGTAGGTACTCTTTTCCCTGCAACTCTTCTTCCGTTTCCAACACATACACCTCGCCTGACTCAAGCATTCTTGCTGTTCTTCCGTTTCGGTGAATAAAATCTTCTTCTTTTACGGGAAACTGGTAATGAATCACAGCACTAATCCCGGGGACATCAATCCCTCTCGCTGCCAAATCGGTCACAAAAAACACATTTGCCGTTCCATTTCTAAACCGAATACTATTTCGTTCTCTTTCTGTTTGCTCCAAACCGCCATGATAAACCGCCACCGGAAGTCCTTTGTGTTCAATATAATCCGCTAAGCGGTCAACCGCCTCCCTGTGATTAAAAAAAACGACCGCATTTTTTCCTGATTTCACTAACTCCACAAGAAGTGATAATAAAGCTAGTGCTTTATGGTCATGATCCTCTACCGAGATTCTGTAAAAAGACATTCGATCCTCTGGTAATATAGTCTTGCATTCAACAGTATGATAACCGGAAAGCGTGTCACCGGCTGTTGCTGAAACCCTTATGACAAATGCAAGACGTCCAAGACGCTCTGTAATGAAATCAATCTCTTTTTGAAAACCAAGCTCAGCAATCTTATCTTCTTCGTCCAAAATGAATGCGTCAAATTCCTTCCCCTCGACAGACTCTCTCCGGAGATGATCCGCAAATCTTCCCGGAGTTGCAAAAACGACGTCCGGTTTTTCGCGCAGCTCATTCACCTCTGTCTTAAAGTCATGTCCTCCGTAGCAAACTGTATTGGTCACACCGGACTTCATGGACCGGAATACTTCTGCCAACTGAAGAGTTAGCTCACGAGAAGGAGACAAGACCAAAGCCCGGTTCCATTTCTTATCATCTTTTGCCTTCAAAAGAGCCACTAAGAACGCAAGACTCTTCCCCGATCCCGTAGGAGCTTTCACTATTGTTTTCGGGTACTTTGAAGTAGCGATCAGTACTTCTTTCTGAAACGGAAGCATATCGCTACCCGTAGCTTGCCTTACAAAAGCATTATAATTGGTCATTTTATCCACACTGCAAAGAAATACTTTTATTTTTACACTTTCAAAATTGACAGAGAGTAATGGTATTTTCAAAGAAAATAAGCATCCTTATCCTTGTTCTGTTTGTTATCATAACAGGAATCCAGGTTGCGTTTGTGCCTGGAGTTAAGTTCAATTATGATTTCGATCAGTTTTTCCCGGCACACCACAAAGAAACACAATTCTTTGAAGAGTTTAAACAAAAATACGGTTCAGATAATGACTTTCTTATTCTTGCTTTTGAAACACCCGATGGAGTCTTCAATTCCGATTATTTATCCAGGGTAAAATCTATAACTGATTTTCTGGAAAGTCATTCTTCTGTAATTTATGTCTCCAGTCCGACTAATACGATTCGTACTATACGTGACCCTCTCTCCGGAGCATTATTTAAGAAAAATCTAATTACCATCAGTGATTCAAACGATTACGATTTCGACTCCACTTTTATTTTCAAGAATTATAATATCTACGGAACCTTATTCGGAGAAGATCGGAAATCGGTACGAATTATTGCACAGCACGAAGAAAAACTAAACGAAGAAAAAGCGAAAGTCCTCCTGCAGGACATCCGGGAAAAAGCAGAAAAAGAACAACTTGACATGCATCTCGGAGGGAGAATTGTTGCTCACGACTATTATATTGAAATGAGTCAAAATGAGCTGATACTTTTTATCGGCTCAAGTGTTGGATTAATCGTACTGTTTCTTATACTCTCATTCCGTTCTCTGATTGGTGTATTAATACCTGCCCTTATTGTTGCCGGTGCGGTTTTATGGGTTATCGGATTAATGGGACAACTGGGGAATGACTTAAACATCGTACTGAACGTCCTGCCAACAATTATGATGGTAGTCGGAATCAGTAGTGTCGTTCACCTTTTTGCACACTATTTTGATGAACTCCGCGGCGGACTCAACAAAACAGAAGCACTAAAGAAAGCATTTAAAGACGTTCGTCGAGCTCTTATTTTCACCAATCTCACAACGATGATTGGTTTTCTTACGCTAACAACGTCCAGTATCACCCCCATTATTCAATTCGGTGCTTTTGCTGCACTGGGAGTACTGTTTTCATTTATCCTTGCAATGACGGTAATGCCCGCATTGCTAGTTTTGTTTAACCCTCCAAAAATCGCTAAAAAATCCGAGCGTAAGGAAAACTGGGAAAAACCTCTCGCCCGTTTCTACGATGGACTTGTTACCCGTCGTGGACGAACTGTCATTCTATTCTTCTTAATTACTATTGTATCTGTTGCTGGTGTTCTGCAAATCAAAGACAACAACTATATTCTCGAAGATCTTAAAAGTGATCACCCGATGAAGGTAGATTATGCCTTTATTGAAAAGAATTTCGGAGGTGCCCGTCCCATTAATTTCGAAGTACAATTAACAGATACATCCCGTACTTTTTTTGACCAGGAAGTTTTAGCAGAACTGGATACGGCACTCCACGCTATGCAGACCACATTTAAAACATCACAATTAGTTTCTCCTGTATTTGTCGTCCAAAATGCCTACATGACATTAAAAGCCGGTAATCCTTATTATTTCAAAATTCCTGCATCTAAAAAAGACTTATCGAGAATAGAAAGAGAATTTGATCGGTTCGTTGCCGACTCTCTTAAGTACGCCATGTTTGACAAAAACATGAAGGCTGCAAGGATTACGGGAACTATGGGGGATGTCGGCTCTCATGTTTCAGGTCAAATGAATGAGGAATGGGATAGTTGGCTGAAAAAAAATGAATTGAAGACGATTCGTTTTCACCAAACCGGAGGTCCTTATTTGATGGAAATTAATAATAAACTACTTGTTGGAAATATTGCTCAGGGATTATTGATCGCCATTGTAATTATTGCTTTTATAATCGGCGCTCTGTTCAGATCTGTAAAAATAGTACTCATCAGTCTTGCTCCCAACGTACTACCACTCCTTATGATTGGTGCTATTATGGGGTTCGGGGGCATAGACATGAAAGTATCCACCTCCCTTGTATTTACGATTGCCTTCGGGATAGCCGTTGACGATACTATTCACTTCTTAAGCAAATATAAACTACTTCTTGGCAAAGGATACAGTCCTCATGAAGCTATCAGAGAAACGTATATTTCTACAGGAAAAGCTATTATTATTACGTCCATTGTGTTGTCCGGGGGATTCCTGACCCTTTGTTTCAGTAGCTTTATGGGAACATTTTATATCGGACTACTAACAGGACTAACACTTGTTTTTGCAATCCTAACTGATATGACCTTACTTCCGGTATTATTACATTATTTTTCCCCGAAGGACAAGAAAAAGTAAGTAAATTAGTTATTATAGGGTGATTAGCGTATTTTTGCAAACATGAGACAACTTATTATCTTTTTGAGTCTGATTTTACCGATTTGTACAATAGGTCAAACAGAGATTTTTTCAGAGGATTTTGAAAGTGGAATTCCCGCGACATGGACAATGCTTGACAACGATCAAAACACAGTTCACCCTTCTGTTTCCGAATTCCAGTCTGCCTGGATCACTGTAACAGATCCTGACGATGAGAATAATACAGTTGCCGGCTCTACATCTTATTTCTCTCCGGAAGGTCGGGCTTCAAGATGGCTGATAACCCCATCAATCACATTAGGTGATTATGGAAATTTCTTATATTGGAGAGCTGCTTCTCACGACCCCTCGTTTCCGGACTGGTATATGGTATTGATCTCGACAACGGGAACTGCTGTCGAAGATTTTACGGATACATTATTTCGCTTGCAAAATGAATTTCCTTACTGGACGGATCGTTCCGTAAACATTAGTGATTCCGGTTATAACTCTATCCCTGTTCACCTTGCTTTTGTGAACAATACCAACAGAGGGTTTAAGCTATATTTGGACGATATCAGGATTGATGTGAATGACCCGGTAAGCGTTAAAGAAAATGAGCAAATTAACCTATCGGTATTTCCAAATCCGGCAACTGATTTTATTCACATTCAGACTTCAGAAAGTATTGACAGTTACCAGATCTTATCGCCTTCAGGACAAGTTATTCAACACAATCTTTCTGAAAACAATCAGGTCAATGTACAGAACCTTTCGGATGGTATGTACTTTATCCGTATAAAAACAGCTTCCGGAGGGTACGCCACACAACGATTCCTGAAAAAATAATCCGGCACTTTTCCTTTTTTCAATTACTTCTCTGTATAGAAGTAACTATTTTGTCGTATTCCGATCACTTTTCACTATTTTTACCCCATGGTTGATATGAAGGAATTACTACACGCTACTTTTCCTGATACGGACAGGGAGAGTTGGTTGAAACAGTTGGAAAAAGACCTGAAAGGAATTGCGGTTCAGGATGCTTTGGAGTTTGAAGATCCGGTAGAAGAAATCGGATTTAAATCTTATTTTCACTGGTCTGAAAAATTAGCTGACACGAAACAAACAGCTTTTAACTCAACCCGATCGTTTAAAACAAATAATGACTGGATCATTTATCAGGAAACAACTATCCGGGACACAAAAGGGGCTAATAAAGCAATTTTAGACAATCTGATGATGGGTTGTAACGGAATCGGACTTCCCTCATCTAATGAATATAGCTCTCTTCTCAACGAAGTTCAATTGGAATATATCTATTCGGACTTTAACATTGCTTCCCCTGAAGATATGAACGCTATACTGGCTCTTCTTCCGGAACAACGAGATGTCACGTTTTCATTTGACCCGCTGACAGCAGGAGAACCCGAAAAAATTGTTCCTGCATTCAGACAGTGTACAGATATACAAAATGTTCGGGCATTTGAAATTGATAATACAGTATTTGCTTCAGCGGGGGCAAATATCACCCAACAACTTGCAATCGTCTGTAGTCAGGTAAAGATGTATTTTGAACTATTGACTGAAGCAGGAGAAAATCCCGATCAGATTGCCGATAAATTACAGATCAAAGTAGGAATTGGTTCGAACTATGTATTCGAAATTGCTAAATTCCGTGCTCTTCGGCTTTTACTGGATAATATTCTTGAAGCATACGGTGTAACTGCAGGAAAACAAATTCGTTTAAAAGCCCAGTCCCTATTTTTAAATAAATCACTGGAAGATCCTTATACGAATTTACTTCGCATGACAACGGAAGGAATGTCTGCAGCAATCGGAGGAGTCGATATTCTTCATTTGCAGCCGTATGATACATGGTCAGAAACAGGCCCGGGAGTCTTTTCTTACCGAATGGCAAATAATATTTCTAATATTCTAAAAGAAGAATCATTTTTTGATAAAGTTTCAGATGCAGCCGGAGGTACGTTTGCTATCGAAGCTGCAACAGACATACTATCAGATGCAGCCTGGGAGCTTTTCCAGAAGATTGAATCCAAAGGAGGTTTCCTCAAAGCGACAGACTTCATTCATTCAGAAATAAAAAGAGTTGCTCAAACACGAATTGAGCTTCTGAAAGATAAAACAAGTAAATTGATCGGAATTAATATATTTCCAAATCCCGATGCCACTTCATTAACATGGAAAATTCCCGAATGCTCTCCTGAACCATTGATTCTTGAATTACACAAAGAAGGAGGTCTAGCATGAAAATAGATTTTACACAACGGAAACTCAATAAAACGGCACGTTCGTCAGAAAATGAACGAAAAGAAGTTTTTCAAACTGCGGAAAAAATACCTTTAAAAAACAGATACGATTCATCGGATAATACCGAAAATTGTCAACAAGGGTACGTAAGCGGAATAGCTCCTTATCTCGGAGGTCCCTACTCGACCATGTACACAATACGTCCCTGGACCGTACGTCAGTATGCCGGGTTTTCGACAGCAGAAGAATCCAATGCCTTTTACCGAAGAAATCTGGCAGCTGGGCAAAAAGGACTTTCTGTTGCTTTTGACCTTGCGACACATAGAGGATACGACTCTGACCACCCGCGAGTAATCGGAGACGTAGGAAAAGCCGGTGTAGCTATCGACTCTATTCTGGACATGAAAGTTCTTTTCGATCAGATTCCTTTGGATCAAATGTCGGTTTCCATGACAATGAACGGAGCAGTAATCCCTATTCTTGCTTTTTATATCGTCGCAGCTGAAGAACAAGGAGTATCTCAGGATAAACTTTCCGGTACAATTCAGAACGATATTCTGAAAGAATTCATGGTACGTAATACGTATATCTACCCTCCTGCACCTTCGATGAAAATTATTGCGGATATTTTCGAGTATACATCGAAAAACATGCCGAAATTCAACTCTATTTCGATCTCAGGTTATCACATGCAGGAAGCCGGAGCAACAAATGATATTGAATTGGCTTATACACTTGCTGATGGTTTGGAATATCTTCGAACAGGTATTTCTGCTGGAATGGAGGTTGATAAATTTGCTCCCCGTCTTTCTTTTTTCTGGGCAATCGGAATGAATCATTTTATGGAAATTGCCAAGATGAGAGCAGGGCGTTTATTGTGGGCCAAACTGGTTTCTCAGTTTAAACCGGAGAACCCCAAATCAATGGCACTCAGAACACACTGTCAGACTTCCGGTTGGAGCTTAACTGAACAAGACCCGTTCAACAATGTTGCCAGAACCTGTATTGAAGCATTAGGAGCAGCTTTCGGAGGAACACAATCCCTCCATACCAACGCACTTGATGAAGCCATTGCACTGCCAACCGATTTCAGTGCACGCATAGCCCGTAATACTCAACTTTATATTCAGGAAGAAACAGGTATTACTAAAATTATTGACCCGTGGGCCGGAAGTTATTACGTTGAGAAATTAACGAATGATCTTGCCGAAAGAGCCTGGTCACTCATTCAGGAGGTAGAGGAGTTAGGTGGTATGGCGAAAGCAATTGAAACCGGAATCCCTAAAATGCGGATCGAGGAAGCAGCTGCCAGAAAACAAGCCCGTATTGACAGCGGAAAAGACATTATTGTCGGGGTGAATCGTTTCCAGTTGGAAAAAGAAGACCCTATTGATATACTTGAAGTAGACAACACAAAAGTACGTGAAGCTCAGCTTGCCCGTCTTCAGGAGTTACGGGAAAACCGTAATGAAGAGGAAGTTCAGGCAACTCTTACTAGACTGGAAGAAGCGGCAAAAAGCGGAAATGGAAACCTACTGGAACTGGCAATTGAATGTGCCCGAAAACGTGCTTCTTTAGGAGAAATCTCATTAGCCATGGAAAATGTATTTGGACGCTACGAAGCTAAAATACGTTCCATAAGTGGCGTTTATTCAGCAGAATCTATGAATGATGCAGACTTTGAAAAAGCCCGGTCTATGTCTAACGAATTCGCACGTCTGGAAGGAAGAAGACCGCGAATCATGATCGCTAAAATGGGGCAGGACGGTCATGACAGAGGAGCAAAAATTATCGCTACCTCTTTTGCAGACATTGGCTTTGACGTAGATATAGGTCCTTTGTTCCAAACCCCGGCGGAAGCAGCAAAGCAAGCTGTAGAAAACGATGTACATGCTTTAGGTGTTTCTTCGTTGGCTGCCGGACACAAAACCCTTGTCCCTGAAGTCATTGCAGAACTCAAAAAACTGGGAAGAGAAGACATTATGGTTATAGCAGGAGGGGTAATCCCCCAACAGGATTATGACTTTCTTTTCAAGGCAGGTGTATTCGGTGTTTATGGTCCGGGAACAAAAATTTCAAAGGCTGCTCAGGAAATTCTGGATCTGTTAATTGAAAGTACTAAATAAGTTGTATTGAGGGATTAAAATTGACCGTTAAAAATTTGTTAATCGTCAAATTCTCATTACTTTCGGCATAGTTGTTGGACAAAATTTAAGAAAAACGTATAGCTATGAGAAAATTATTGCTTTTTACTACAATGTTATTAATGGGGGCTTCCTCATTTGCGCAAGATTACGAGGAACTGTTAGTAATGTACGCTGACGGGGATTATGACAAACTTGTCAAAACAGCTGAGAGTTATACCATAAAAGACAAAACGAAAAACGATCCTGTTCCTTACTATTGGTTGGCAAAAGGTCTTTACGCTATGTCTAAAGATGCAGAGTACACCTCTCAAGACAAATATAAAAATGCCTATAAAGATGCTATTACAGCGATAGGGAAGTTACAACGTAAAGACAAAGATGGTTCTGTTTACAATCAATACAGAGACTTCTTTTCGGAGTTCAAACTTAGTTTATATGAAGTAATTGAGAATGAAATTTCAACAGACAACTACAGTAAAGCATATAGCTGGGTTATTAAAGTTCCGAAAGTAGATGCCAATGACGTAGGGTCTAAATACCTTCTTGGCGCTTGTAAATACAGAAAAGGAGACAAGTCAGGAGCAACAACAGAATGGAAAGAAGCTGACAAATTACTAGATGGAATTACTTCTGTTGAAGATTGGGTAGAAGCTGATTATAAAATGTTGGCACTGGCTCTTTCGGAAACAGCAGAATGCTATGTGGACTCCAGAAGACCGGAAATTGCCAAAGAGTTAATGAATAAAGGATACAAGTGGCTGGAAGATAACGAAGAATTCAAAGCCCGATACGACGAGATTGTCAACTAAAAAATCAGTCCCGGTTTCGACCGGGATTTTTTTTTGGCTCAGTATTTGTTATGCAACTGATATACCCAAAATAAGAACTATGAAAAGATTTCTACACGCATCTGTCATTATCACATTAATCCTTGTAACTACAGCTTGTAAAACATCATTCAGAATATCAGTTTTAACACCTCCTCCTATTTTACTGAACGATAGTACCCGAAAAATTCTCGTTGTTAACAATGTTACAGACGACAACAGCCCGGACAAACTTTTGGCACAAGTGCTGCAAGGTCAACAATACAATGGAAATGTCATGGCATCAGAACAAAGCGTAACCGGATTCATTCGTTCACTTGATGATTCACGCTACCTGAAAGCAATTGCCGGCGAACCAATTTCCTTGCGTAGCAACGAAACAATTAACTGGCAAAAGGTTGATTCTTTATGTGCTGTAAAAGGAACGCATGCCATTGTTGAAATCGAACATTTTGACTCTCAGGCTCCGATAGGAGGTACTGTTCTTGCCAACGCCACAGGTCAAACCAATCACCCTTTAAAAGGATGGGCTTATATTAATCTATATATCGCCGGAACACACGAGCACGTCGATAGACTGGATGTGTATGAAGTATACAATATGCCCATAACGGGTGGTTTAAATCCGATTGGAATGCTAAACGATGTGGTACGCAAAAGAGAACTATACGGACACCTCGGATATAGTATCGGTTACAGAATGGGAAGTCTCTTCTATTCAAACTGGATTTGGGTTAGCCGCAGATTCTATAACAAAGGAAGTCGTACACTTCGTCATGCAAAACCACTAATCCGAAGTGGAAACTGGAATTTAGCGGAGAAACAACTGGAAATGAGTATTAACAGTCCTAAAAACAAGGTTGCTGGACGTTCCAAATACAACATGGCACTTGTGTATGAAGGTCAGGGAAGACTGGATGAAGCTATAGCAATGGCTGAACGTGCTGCCCTGGAACATGGAACGAAACTGGCATACGATTACATCAACACTCTGAAAAGAAGAAAGGGTATGCGTTCTACGATTGTTCTTACTCAGGATTAACAGCACAGTAAAAAAAGACCATCAGGCAAACAGGAGTTTATAGCATTCTTTTTATCTTGCACCGGAATCAAAAAAGAACTGCTTTGAGAGGATTTTTCACCCTTCTTTTTATATTGGTGGTATGTACGACCTTTGGTCAGAATAAAATCGAATTTCCACGAACCGTTATTGGAGGAGTAGAAACCCGTCTTCCGGTAACGACTTCAGACAGTTCGGTTGTCATTGGAGATCAGACCTACCCTGTGGAGACAACAGTAGATGGGAGTTCGTATATTACGTATACGTTTCACCCCGGAAAAAAAGAAGACTTTTCGAAGTTTCAGCATAATCCTGAACCCTCTGTCATTCCCGGTTGGTGGGCTATTATTCCTCCCCTGATTGCAATTGCTCTGGCTTTACTGATCAAGGAAGTAATCATTTCGCTATTTGCCGGGATTTTTATTGGAGCAGCGACACTGGGCTTTTACACAGATGGATTATCTGGTATTTTCAGCGCATTTCTTAAAGTGATTGATCACTATATTTTAAATGCTCTCGCTGACAGCGATCACCTTTCTGTTATCCTCTTTTCCTTGCTTATCGGAGCCTTAGTGGCCGTCATTTCGAAAAACGGAGGAATGAAAGGCGTTGTCAACAGAATTGTAAAATATGCCCGAACCCGAAGATCAGGGATGTTATCTACTTACTTTCTCGGAATTGCTATTTTCTTTGATGATTACGCTAATACACTGGTTGTCGGGAACACAATGCGTTCTGTAACGGACAAATTAAGAATTTCGCGTGAAAAACTGGCTTACATCGTAGACTCAACAGCTGCACCAATAGCCGCAGTAGCTTTTGTAACGACATGGATTGGCGCAGAATTAGGTTATATCACTTCGGGAATTGACAAAATCAATGAGAATGAAGTATTGATAACTGAAGGAGCATACTCCATATTCATGAACTCGCTCACCTACTCCTTCTACCCGATACTAACGCTTATTTTCATGTTTATGCTAATCTGGAAACGAAAAGATTTCGGTCCGATGTATCATGTAGAAAAGGAGGCTATCGAAAACGGAGTACAATCACCAACGAATGAAGCGAACCCGGATGCATTAGATACGGAAGAGTTCGAACCAGCTGACGAAAATAAAATACGTTCTTTTAATGCTGTCATTCCTATCATAGTAGTTGTTCTTGGAACTATTGGCGGACTCATATATACGGGAATGATTTCCTGGCAAACGACCTTTACCGAATCTGGAATACGTTTGGGAGACGGATTCTTTCACGCACTCGAAGTTCACCAGGGTACATCACTTTCATTTGTTCAACGAACCGGATTAATAATCGGCGAAGCGAATTCTTATGAGGCACTACTTTGGTCGTCGCTGGTAGGACTTTCTCTGGCTATTCTTTTGACTACCGCGCAAAAAATAATGAACCTCCGCGATACCATGGACGTGGTTATTTCCGGAATAAAAACCATGATTCCGGCCATTGCTATACTGGTTCTTGCCTGGTCTCTCGCACATGTAACCGCTGACTTACGTACTGCAGATGTAATAAAAGATGCATTTGGAAGTACCTTTGCGCCCTGGCTCGTTCCTGGAATTACATTTGTTCTGTCAGCAGTTATAGCATTCTCCACAGGTTCTTCCTGGTCAACCATGGCACTCGTTTACCCGATTATGATTCCGACTGCTTTTGCCATGGGGCAGGAAGCCGTAGGGTTTGATGGCATGGCACTGCTATATAATACAGTAGCTTCTGTGTTAGCCGGATCAGTTTTAGGGGATCATTGTTCACCAATTTCCGACACAACCATTTTGTCCAGTCTTGCTTCTTCCTGTAATCATATCAACCATGTACGAACCCAAATGCCTTATGCACTTACAGTAGGAGCTGTTGCTTTGTTTGTCGGAATCATTCCCGGCGCACTGGGAGTGCCTTTCTACATTACATTTCCGATAGCCGTACTCATTTTATATGCCATTATTCACTTCTTAGGAAAAAGACACTCAGAATAACTTTTAGACTATCCTCCCGATCTTAACATTTGTAAAGCAGATTGTGATAATCGCCACCTAATTTTGCAAAAAAAGCATCATGATTATCAGACCATTTGAAAAAAGAGATGAAGAGCAAGTACTAACTATCTGGCTGGAAGCATCCATCATTGCACACGACTTTATCCCTGAAGAATACTGGAAGGAAAAAGTAAGTGATATGCGTGATATTTACCTCCCTTCCAGCAAGACTTATATTTACAGCCAGGAGGAAGAAGTTAAAGGGTTTCTTTCGTTAGTCGACAATTATATAGCAGCCTTGTTTGTTTCTCCTAAAGAACAGGGGAAAGGAATTGGGAAAGAGTTAATGCAACATGCAAAAAGCTTATTTTCGATGTTAGAGTTGGGTGTTTACTCAAAAAATGAGAAATCAGTTGCTTTCTATGAAAAACAAGGTTTTCAGGTAATAAAAGAAAGACTGGATGAACCAACAGGTCACAAAGAATTGGTAATGCGATATACAGCCTCATGAATGATTTTCAACCCACTGATCTCCCTCTCTTCCATTTGTTAACAGAGGTAGATTACGAACGGATAAAAACCACGTTAAAAGAAATACAATTACCCAGGGGCAATACGCTCATGAATCAGAAAGAAGGTATTACTAAAGCATATCTGATCAAAAAGGGAATAATCCGCTCTTTTGTAAACAAAGGAGAGAAAGAAATCACATTTGAATTTGCGAGAGAAAAAGATATTGTCAGCTCGGGATATGGATATTACTTCGCACAAAAAGGATATGAAAAGTATCAGTTACTGGAAGATTGCATACTTTATGAAATTGATCTGGATAAGATGAAAAAATTATACGGAGACCATATTTCTATCTGTAACTGGGCTCGTTCTATTACTGAATACAACGCTATCCGTACACAAAAAAGACTTACAGACTTGTTATTTATGACTCCGGAAGAACGTTATACAGACTTATTAGTACACGATAAAGAACTTCTGCAACGTGTCCCGTTGAAAGATATTGCTGGCTTCATAGGAATCTCCCCAATTTCTCTCAGTAGAATACGAGCCAGAATAACACAGGATTCGCTTCAACAGGAATACCAATATGATCCTTATCCCAAGGTGTAGCTACCCTTCGATAAACTCATAATCTTTTACCTCATCAAAGCGTTTATAACAATCCTCCAAAGAGAAATGTGTCAATACCGATTCTACCGAAACTTCGGGGAGAGCTTCCTCTGCCAAACCGTTTTTCACAAAAATAAAATTGAAGCCTAATTCATTGGCTCCAACAAGCCGATACCCCTTCTTACGCGCAAGATTCACCATTGCAACCGGAGAAGCTCCATGATAAACAGGATGTTTTCCCGGATACACATATTCCTTATCGTAAGGAACGACAATATTTCTCATCCCAAACTCAACATGCGTCTCAATCACAACAACCTGAGGTTGTACGACTTCCAGTGCATCCCAGACCCAATAATCATTCCCGTCAATATCGACAGACAGTAATCCGATCTCACCTTCAAGTCCGGCTTTTTCAACTAATTGATTAATATTCTCACGTTGCACTTTTGCACAAACGAATACCGGTTTAGCCCCCCATGGGTGCGGATATTTACCGTAAAAGTGATTTCCTCTTTCTATTGCTTTGGAATTCCCGTCTATAAAAACGCCATGCCAACCGAAATTCAAAGCCAGATTTGCACAATTACTATTGATTCCATCATCTGCCCCGATCTCAATGAATGTTTTCTTTGTCATCCCTATAGCAGCAAAGATATACAGCAGAAGGCCATCTTCCTCGAACTGGGAAAAAGCTCTGAATCCGGTATCTTTTAAGGCTACATACTCGCCTTTGGCTATCGCTGATCTGTGATTCAGATACAGGGTTCGTTGTGCAACCTGCGTTGCTGCATTAAACCGGTTTCTCACCTTCAGGATAGAAAAATGTTTCTTTAGCCAGTGTTTCACGCTGTATTAATTTCGTTCAATATTTTTATAAGAAGCTACAATACCTTTTATGAGACTGCTACTGAATCCGGAATGTTCCATTTCATTCAGCCCCTCAATAGTACAACCTTTTGGTGTAGTTACCAAATCAATCGCCGCCTCAGGATGATAATTATTTTCCATAATTAACCTTGCCGCTCCATAAACGGTATGGTTAACGATTTGATTTGCCGTTTTTGAGTCAAACCCAATCTGTACCCCGCCCTGTACCATGGCCCGCATAAATCGCAAGACAAAGGCAATACCACAAGCCCCCAAAATAGTGGCTGCTTCCATAAGGTTTTCTGGAATATGTACATTTTCTCCCAATACGCTGAATATTCTATCGACAAAAACCTTTTGTTCTTCATTTAGCTCATCCAACGTCAGACAAGTAAGAGAGGCCTGTACCTCTGCCCCGATATTTGGCATAGCACGTGCTACCCTGGGTTTTCCTCCTGAAAAGTCTTTTAATTCGGCTAAGGTCACTCCGGTAGCTACGGATATGATAATGTGATTTTCGGTAAGTACGCCCTGTAAATCTTCGAGTACCTGTTGTATATTATAAGGCTTAACGGCAAGAATCAGTATGTCTGACTGTTTCGCTACTTCTTTATTATCCGAAGAAACAGTAAGTCCTTTATCCGCAAGATCCTGCAATGAAGCACTATTTCTTCGCGTTACAGACAAATCCCCCGGAGCTACTGTCTGATTATCCAGTAATCCGTTTACCAGTGCTCTTCCCAGGTTTCCTGCTCCTATAATTGCAATCTTCTTATTCTCCATTTTTTCTTTAGAAACAGAAAAGCCACCTCTTTCGGTGGCTTTTCAAAAATTATACGATTCATCAGGACTCAAGCTGTAATCCCAAAGCGTTATCATAAATATCTTTTACTTCGTGAATAAATCCGTAATGCTCATCATCCACGACCATCTTACCTTTTGTAACGTGTCCTAGTAATAAATAAGGTACTTTACTCTGAATCATGAATTCAATAAATTCACTTTCCTGATCTTCCGAAACAGAAACGACAACTCTCGACTGAGCTTCCCCGAAAAGGAAGGCATCTTCACGTATTTCAGAATCCGTTACAATATCAAACCCTAAACCTCTTGGCATTGACATTTCCACAAGTGTTACAAACAAACCTCCGTCTGCACAATCGTGTACTGCGTTTACTAATTCTCCCTGAATCAATCCTTTTACAGCCTCCTGAAGTTCGAATTCTTTTTCCAGATCAAAATGAGGAGCCGGAGAAGCTTCAATTTTATGGAAAGAAGCAAGGTATTCGGAAGAAGCAATATCATTTACTGTTTCTCCAAGAATAAAGACCAAATCTCCTTTTGACTTAAAGTCAAGTGTCATAACTTTCGTCTTATCAGGAACAATTCCCAACATTCCGATAGTCGGTGTAGGGAATACCGGAACTTCTTTACCTCCAATAACTGACTGATTGTAGAAAGAAACGTTTCCTCCTGTAACCGGTGTCTCAAACTTCAAACAAGCCTTCGACATACCTTTAATAGCACCAACAAACTGCCAGTACGACTCAGGGTTGTATGGATTTCCAAAGTTCAGACAATTCGTTATTGCACTTGGAATACCTCCAGAACAAACAATATTACGTGCAGCCTCTGATACTGCAATAGCCGTTCCTGTTTCCGGATCTGCATGTACATAGCGGGAATTACAGTCAACTGTCATCGCCAAAGCTTTATCTGTACCTTTCACGTTAACAATTCCGGCATCCGAAGGACGATTGGTTGTCATTGTACGTGTCCCAACCATTGAATCGTACTGTTCGTAGACCCAACGCTTAGATGCGATATTCGGATTACTTAACAAATGCATCGCAACCTGCTTCAAATCTTCCGGTTCCGGTACATCATCAATAGAAAACTTTTTGTATTCTTCGAAGTAAGCAGGTTCTTTATACTCTCTCTGGTATACAGGTGCACCACCACCAAGAACTAATGATTCCGCAGGAACATCTCCTACAAGCTCTTCATTCATGAAATAGCGTACACGATCGGATTCAGTAACCACACCAATCTCCTCAGCATGCAAATCCCACTTATCAAATATGTCTTTAACAATCTGTTCTTTTCCTTTTTGAACCACAACAAGCATACGCTCTTGTGACTCAGATAAAAGAATCTCAAAAGGAAGCATATTTTCCTGACGTGTCGGAACACGATCCAGGTGAATATCCATTCCCACACCTCCTCCGGCACTCATTTCACAGGTAGAGCAGGTTATTCCTGCAGCTCCCATATCCTGCATACCAACAACAGCATCCGTTTCAGCTAACTCCATTGTAGCTTCCAGTAACAGTTTTTCCTGAAAAGGGTCCCCCACCTGTACAGATGGTAAGTCTTCTGCTGATTCTTCAGTAATATCTTTCGATGCAAATGCTGCTCCCGCAATTCCGTCTTTTCCGGTTGCCGAACCAACAATATAAACCGGATTCCCCGGTCCTTTTGCTTTCGCTGAAATCATTTTTCCTGCTTCTACGATACCCGCAGAGAAAGCATTTACCAATGGATTCTGATTGTATGATTTATCGAAGAATACCTCTCCTCCGACAATCGGAATACCAAAAGCATTTCCGTAATCACCAATTCCTTTTACTACACCTTTCACTAACCATTTTGTACGGTCTTCATGAATATCACCAAAACGAAGTGAGTTCAATTGTGCGATCGGACGTGCTCCCATGGTGAAAATATCACGGTTAATTCCCCCGACACCTGTTGCCGCTCCCTGATAGGGTTCAATAGCTGAAGGGTGATTATGAGATTCAATCTTAAAAGCACAACCAAGACCATCCCCTATATCTACAAGCCCGGCATTCTCTTCACCTGCTTTCACCAAAAGGTGAGGTCCGTCTTTAGGCAACTGCTTCAACCAATGGATTGAATTCTTATACGAACAGTGCTCTGACCACATCACAGAGTAAACACTTGTTTCAGTAAAATTCGGAGTTCTCCCCAGAATTTCCTTTATCATTTCAAACTCTTCAGGTCGCAACCCCAGTTCTACTGCTTGTTCAACAGTCGCTAATGCTTGATTTGTTGTGCTTTCCATAATTCTTTTAAATGCGTGACAAAAATAGTAATAATTCTTTAAACCCTTCGTATAAAACACCCCTCCCCCTATAGGTTTTTAACAAGAATTCAACGATCCTCTTATAACTCCCTGATAAACGCTAACAGAAGTCCGATTCAAGGTTATTACGTATATTCGCAGCAAACTTAGTAAACAGGTAATTAACTACCTATGGGATATCTGATACCTTTCGCATATTTCTCGGTTCTGATTCTTCTACTGAAAAACTGGAAATGGATGAAATATCCGCTTCTGAACGGATGGTCTATACCCCTTTTTTTTACTTTTCACACGGTTGCCTCATTATTTCTGTTCCACTCTGATATTGCATATCTTGGTGATTCACCGGTTTTTCTGCAGGAATCAAAAATTCTCGCAAATGTACTTTACACGCATCCGGGAGATTATTTCAGACTACTGACGGGAATTGGAGAAAATCAGGAGATTGTCTATAACTACCTGCTTGAAACCATTCACTGGACACAGCAACCTGACAACGTGTTCAATGATTCAAAAAATCTAATGCGTTTCAACAGTGTCCTGCAGATACTTTCTTTTGGCAATGATTATGCGAATCTGATACTGGTAAACTTTATTTCCATCATCGGACTGAACGGAGCCTATCAGGCATTCCAAACAATCATACGTCAACATTCGCTATTCTTTCAGGGACTCTTCTTTCTACTGCCTTCTTTTATACTCTGGACGTCAGCGATACTAAAAGAACCCTACATGATTTTAGGATTCGGATTGTTTCTTTTCGGATGGTTGGTAAAAGGAGGAGGAGCAAGCCGATGGGGAATACTATTAACCGGAGTGCTCTTCCTGATTGCAATTAAACCATACGTATTACTTTGTCTGATCCCTGCTGTAATCGCAAAATTCATCTATGAGGTCAGTACTAAACGAAAACTTTTCTATGCACTGGGAACCGTTCTACTCATTGCTATTCTCGGATGGGCTGCTACACTTTTACTCCCTCGCAATTTAACCTATATGATTTCGAAAAAACAACATAATTTTCTAAATCTGACGGAGGGAGGAATATGGATTCTTACAGACAGTGGAATGGTCCGGGTTCCCAAAACAGAAGAAGACAAGTTCACTTTTTTCATCGAACACAGCAATCGCTATGGCTACCTGAATGAACCTACAGTTGGAGAAACAAGACGGGACGGAGAAATTCCCAGTGAAGTACAACTGGTTCCTGACTCGACAAAACTGTATATTTTTCACTTGTTAGATCCTAGTGGAAGCAGAATAAATATCACTCCTATCAATCAATCTCACCTCCAACTCATACAAAACATTCCACAGGCTTTATTTAATACGCTTTTACGCCCGCTTCCGAAAGACCCTCCTGATAAAAAGGAGAAATGGTATTTTATTTTCGAGAACATTTTCATCTATGGACTGATTGCATTTGCCCTATTCAAAAATAAAGGAAAAATACAGGAAGAACATAAAAGCTCTGTTCTGGGCTTAACCATTTTCATACTCTCGTTAAGCCTGTTGATTGGCTGGATCACTCCTGTAATAGGAGCTATCATCCGATATAAATTACCTATTGTAATTGCGCTGATTGGAACAGGCTGGTTACTTTTGTATAAAAATCAAGTCACTGAACGATGAAAAAGACAATCTTTATTACAGGTGCAACAGCAGGATTTGGAGAGGCAATTGCCCGTACTTTTTCTGCCAAAGGATGGAACCTCATCCTTACAGGGAGACGAAAAGAACGTCTGGATAGACTGAAAGAAGAGTTATCCGAAAAAGCCGGTGAAATTTATTGCCTGGCTTTTGATGTTCAGAATTATGACGCCTGCCAAAATGCTATTCACTCTTTACCTGAAGAAGTTCTCGAATCTATTGATGTGTTGGTAAATAATGCCGGACTTGCCGCAGGAAGATCTTCTATCGATCAGGGCGATTTGAATGACTGGGATACAATGATAGACACAAACATAAAAGGAGTACTCTACATATCTAAATTAATCATTCCATTTCTGAAGAAAAAAGAAAGTGGTCATATCATTAATCTCGGATCAATTGCCGGAAAAGAAGTCTATCCATCAGGGAACGTCTATTGTGCAACCAAACACGCAGTGGACGCTCTCTCAAGGTCTATGCGAATAGACTTACTTCCATTCAACATCAAAGTAACCAACATAGCTCCCGGAGCAGCAGAAACAGAATTTTCTATCGTACGTTTTAAGGGCGATGAAAAACAAGCTAAAGAAGTATACAATGGCTTCACCCCTCTTTTCGCACAGGACATTGCCGACACAGTAGAATTTGTTGTAAGCCGACCTGCTCATGTCACCATCAATGACCTATTGATTATGCCAACAGCACAAGCCAATGCTACACAATTTCACAAAGAAATCTAATTATTATGAAATTACTGTTCCCTTTTCTTTTGAGTATTCTTTTCCTTGTTTCTTCTTGCTTTAAAGGAGAAAAGGCCGACCTTATTGTTCACAATGCTCAAATCTACAGCCTCAACCTGCACGGAGATGTCTTTGAAGCGATGGCTATCAAAAATGGGAAAATCATCGAACTAGGACCGGAACGTGAAATACTGAACAAATACAGAGGTACCACTTTAAATGCAGAAAAAAGAGAAATCTATCCCGGTTTTTATGATGCACACGCGCATCTTTTCGGACTCGCTCAGAAAAAATTAAACTGTGACCTGACCGGAAGTCATTCACCTTCCGAAATTATCAGTCGACTGGAACGATTTGAAGCACAGAACGGTTCCGATTTCATTATCGGAAAAGGATGGGATCAGTCCTTGTGGAGTAATAAGGAATTACCGGACAACAGTAAACTTAATGAAATTTTCCCTGACAAACCTGTTGTACTTTTTCGAATAGACGGACATGCTGTACTGGCAAACAACACAGCTCTTCAGAAAGCAGGAATAGTAAGTGCTAAAACAGTAGAAGGCGGAGAAATTCTCACCAATGAAGAAGGACTGTTAACCGGTATGCTACTTGACAATGCTATTGACTTAATTCACCCGATTTTACCGGAGTTATCAACAGAAAAACTAAAAGAAGCCATACTGGAATCGCAGGAGGAATTACTTCAGTACGGAATCACCAACATCCACGAAGCCGGTATCAGTCTGAACGATCTTGAACTCCTTCAAGAATTGGAAGAAGAAGGGAAATTAAAAATTTCCATCTACGCCATGTTATTTCCAAATGAAAGAGAAATGGAGTTTGCGAAAACAACAGGTGTCTTGAAAACAGATCACCTGCATGTACGGTCTTTTAAAATTATCGGCGACGGAGCACTTGGTTCTCGGGGAGCCTGTCTTACCCACCCCTATTCTGACGCACCACATACACACGGGTTCCTCGTGCAATCAATCCGGGAAATAAAAACCATTGCCGAACAGGCGAAAGAAATTGGTTACCAACTGAACGTTCATTGCATCGGGGATTCCACCAACAGAAGTGTTTTGAAAACAATGAACGAAGTGATTGGCGACAGCAAAGACCTGAGATGGAGAATAGAACACGCTCAAATTGTTCAACCGGAGGACATTCCTTTATTCAAAAAAGGCGGTATCATTCCCTCTGTACAACCCACTCATGCCGTATCAGACATGCGATTTGTAAGAGATCGAATTGGAGAGAAACGCGAAAAATGGTCGTATGCTTACCGGTCTTTACTTTCTGTAAATGGAATACTGGCATTAGGAACCGATTTTCCCGTGGAAGACGTTAATCCCTTCGCCACAATTGAAGCTTCTGTAAACCGAAAAAACATGGCAGGAGAACCGCTGGACGGATACCTGAAAGACGAAAGTCTTACACTGGAACAAACCCTAAGAGGAATGACTATCTGGGCAGCAATGGCTGCTTTTGAAGATAACGAACAAGGCTCTTTAGAACCTTACAAGGACGCTACTTTCACAATATTACACAATCCCATTAGTGAAGCGGTTTCCTTTGGGAACAACTACGCCAAAGAAGTATTTATCAAAGGGACATCCGTTTATCGATTTGACTAAAACGATTGCATCTTCATGACAATCTCTCTTGCCTCGACAGCTTCTTTTACGTCGTGTACGCGAAGAATATCCGCTCCTTTTAACAAAGCAATTGTATTCACTACAGTTGTTCCGTTTAAAGCGTGATCGGCACTCGTCCGGAGCAGTTTATGAATCATCGTTTTCCTGCTCACTCCGACAAACAAAGGCCTGTTCAATTTTTTGAGTAGCTCCAATCCGTTCAGCAATTCATAATTCTGCTCCAAAGTCTTGCTAAATCCAAACCCGGGATCTATGATCACATCTGTTAGTCCTTCTTGTCTCAACTGCTCCATTTTCATTTGCAATTCACGAAACACCTCCGCAGTAACGCTTCCATACTCGGCATTTTTCATAATATCTGTTGGAGTACCACGCATGTGCATCAAAACATAAGGAACCTTCTCTTTCACACAAAGCCCGATCAGTCTTTCTTCTACTCCGAAGGAGACATCATTGATAATAGAAACTCCCTCATCCAAAACAGCCCTGCCAACTGCATACCGGAAAGTGTCCACACTCAGCACAATTTCAGAGAACCGTTTGTTCAATTCTCTGACAACCGGAACCAGCCTGTCAATTTCAGTCTTTTCATCCACTTCCCCGGCTCCGGGACGCGTCGAAAATCCTCCCAGATCAATTATATCTGCACCTTCTTGCAACATCTTTTCAACCGACTGAACAACAGCATCAATAGTCTGCTTCCTACTTCCCTCAAAAAAAGAATCCGGGGTCAGGTTTACAACCCCCATAATTTTAGGTTTGTCGAATGTTATAATATTACCTCTGCAATTAATACTCCTCATTATCTGAAAATGTTTATCTTCACCTTTGAAAAACGGAAATTACAAAAATGCACAATACTACTGAGCAATATACCCGCGTGATTGAGAAATCCAGGGAAATTTTTGCCAAAAAGACAAAGGACTACGGTACAGCATGGCGAATTCTCAGAACCAGTTCTCTCACAGATCAGATTTTCATTAAAGCACAACGGATTCGTACGATTCAGGAAACAGGTACTAATAAAGTAGGTGAATCTATTGAAGATGAATTCATCGCAATTGTCAATTATTGTGTAATGGCATTAATTCAGGTCGATAAAGGCAATGAATTGTCGATTGACCTTACCGCAATGGAAGCGCTTGAACTCTATGATCACTACATTGATGCGGCTATGCAGTTGATGGAAAAGAAAAATCATGATTACGGTGAAGCATGGCGGGATATGCGTATTTCCTCTCTAACAGACATGATTTTAATGAAAATCCTTCGTGTAAAGCAAATTGAGGACAATAGTGGTAAAACCATAATTTCCGAAGGAATCGACGCAAATTACTATGACATGTTGAATTATGCCGTTTTTGCATTAATTCACATCGGAGAACAAAAGAATGACTAAAAAACGATACGTATGAGACTACGACCCAATAAATCTGCAAAATTGCTTATTGAAGGGCGTTCCCTTCCTGTTAACATTGGCCTTATTTTACTCAATATACTCGGGCTTGTATTTCTCGCCATGGGCTATCACCCTGCTCATGAAAGTACCCAATGGTTAATCCCCACAGGATACATTGTATTCATCGGTTCATTTGCCGGACTTTTTGCGCTGAAAGGTCTGTACCTCCTGTCCTATGTTGCCCGGGCTTTTGTAGGAGGATTGTTTATTGTTTCAGGCCTTGTAAAAGCCAATGATCCGAAAGGTTTTGCCTATAAACTGGAGGAGTATTTTGAAGACGGTGCATTAGCATATCGTGTTAGAGATTTATTGGGATGGGATAGCTTTACTCTGGAAGGATTCATTGAGTACGCGCTTATTCTCTCTGTGATTATTTGTGTAATCGAAATTGTTCTGGGTATTATGGTTATTCTGGGAGCACGCATTAAGCTCGCTGCCTGGTTACTTCTGGGAATGATGTTGTTTTTCACAGCACTAACCTGGCATACCAAAGAATGTAACCCGGCAGATACATTTACGAAAAAAATGGAGTTTGCAGTTGACTCTCCTCAGGCAATAGACTATATAGCTAAAGCAGAAACACGCGAAGACCTTACCATCCTCTCTAATAAAAACGGGAAAGTGGTAGTTGCCGAAACAAGAACAGTTCAATGTGTAACTGATTGCGGGTGTTTTGGTGATGCTCTAAAAGGTTCGGTAGGTCGTTCACTGACACCGCAGGAGTCTTTCTGGAAAGATATAGTGGTTGGCTATTTCGTCCTTATCATTTTTATCATGCAATTCTCTTTACTTAAAAACACGAAAAGAGATAATATTGTACTTAGTGTTACTGCAATGGCAGTTGTCATATTCTTCTCCTGGGTATTCGGTTGGTATTTCCCTATCCTATTTGCATTCATCACACTACTAGGTTCAATGTGGATCAGAAGAAGTGGTGGCAAATACCTGGGTAATGATTGGGGAGCGATTCTTTTTTCTACTGTTATTACGGTGATTCTTGTCATTTACGTATTGCTGTATCTGCCTTTAAAAGACTACAGACCTTATGCTGTCGGTAGTAATCTTATCGAAAAAATGAATGATGGTATTGATGGTATTGTAGAAAACACTTTTGAGTATAAAAATGTAACAACAGGAGAAATCAAAAAAATGACCAATGAGGAGTACATGACCTCTAAAATATGGGAAGATCAGAATTGGGCATTTGATTCTATGACCGACAATGTAATTGTAGAACCATTACTACCTTCCATTACGGAACAATTTGGTCCCACTCTTGACGTTTCCCAGCTTTCCGAATACGACAAACAATTACCTGTCATTTCAGAATTACTTAAAGACAGTTACATAAATGCGGTTGTCATGACAAGCGATGTTTATGGTATTTCAGATACAATACCTGAAACAGAGTTCTTTGCCGAGGAATACGACTCTACGTTTGTTCAATCTTCAGCAGTTGTAATTGACCCGGAACTTGATGAGGTAAAAGTAATTGATCTGATTCTCAACGCTCCTTCAATTTTTATTTTATCTGTTGAAGATATTAAGAATGCCGATTGGAGTTCTTTGGACGAGATCAAGAAAATTGCTGAAAAAGCAAAAGAAAACAACATTCCTTTCATTATGATTTGCGGTTCGGTAAAATCAGAGATTGATGAATTCCGAAAAACAAACGCATTTGATGTGGCAGCATTTACAAACGACCGCATCGAATTAAAAGCGGTTTGTCGTTCAAATCCGGGATTATTACTGATTCAAAACGCTGTTGTTAAAGCCAAATACCCACACAGAGGACTTCCGTCATTTGAAACAATTAAGAAAAACTACTTGAAGTAATTATGAGAAAAAAAACAGTAGCCGGAAACTGGAAAATGAACCTGAACAAAGACGAAGCTGTTCGTCTGTTCGGAGAAATTGAATTGCGTAGTGAAGATGTTCAGGATGAAGTAAACCTGATGGTCTTTCCCGGACATATTTATTTGGACGCACTTTTGACTGCCCGTAGTTACAGTTCCCGTATTCTTATTGGAGCTCAAAACTTCCATCCGGCAGAGAAAGGTGCTTATACAGGTGAAAGTTCTGTCGCGCAATTAAAACAACTTGGCGTCGATGCTGTTTTGATAGGACACTCTGAAAGAAGAGAGTATTTTGGTGAAACCCACGCTTTTCTGAAAGAGAAAGTAAATGCAGCTATTTCTCATGATCTTATTCCTGTATTCTGCTGTGGAGAACCTTTGGAGATCAGAGAAAAAGGAAAACAGGAAGAATATGTCCAGCAACAGCTGGAAGAAAGTTTGTTTCATTTATCTGTAACGGATTTTGCAAAAGTCGTTATAGCTTATGAGCCGATATGGGCTATTGGAACAGGAAAAACGGCGACAAAAGAACAGGCGGAAGATATGCACAGTTTTATTCGCTCGTTAGTTCAGCTGAAGTATCGTCAGGATACTTCCGATAGAACGACTATTCTTTATGGCGGAAGTTGTAATCCATCAAATGCCGAAGAGCTATTTTCGATGCCCAATGTTGATGGCGGATTAATTGGCGGTGCTTCTCTTAAAGCAGAGGACTTTCTTCAAATTGCCCGTAAACGATAAACAGACAAATGAATTATATTGAATTCGACATCCGGTTGACCCCAAAAACTCCCTGGTCAGAAATTATTGTAGCCGAGTTAGCAGAACTGGGATGTGACAGTTTTGTGGATACCGAGTATGGCGTTAAAGCATATGCTCCGGAAGATCAAATTCATGTAGAAGAGGTCCGGCAATTAGCTGTTTTTCAAAATGAAGTTGAAGAAGTCAGGGCAGAACTCCTGATCAACACAATTGAAGAACAAAACTGGAACGCAGCCTGGGAATCGGATTTTGAACCGGTTTTTGTGGAAGAACAACTGGCCATCCTCGCTCCTTTTCATGATGTATCACTGGAAAAAAAACTTACGGTATATATCGAACCTAAAATGTCATTCGGTACCGGCCATCATCAAACAACCTGGATGATGTGTAAAGCTTTGATGGACATGGAATCGGTTCCTGCTGAAATACTCGACATGGGGTCAGGGACCGGTGTTTTAGCTATAGTAGCTGAAAAACTGGGAGGAAAAAAAATTCTCGCTATTGACATTGAAGACTGGGCATACGAAAATGCTATTGACAATTGCTCACGAAATAATTGTCATGAGATAACGCCTCTGAAAGGAGATATTGATCTGATTGACGGAAAACGCTTTAACCTCATCCTTGCCAACATCAATAAAAATGTACTAACTGCTCATATGCAGCACTATGCCGAAAGCCTGAACGAAGGTGGAAAGCTTTTTCTCAGCGGATTCTTTGTTTCTGACGCTGAAGATTTAAAGCAATGTGCTACAGAAAACGGGCTTACATATAAAGGGATGCTCTCCAGAGATAATTGGGCATGTCTTGAATTTATAAAATAAGTTGGTCGGATATCCATTTCTGACGGACAATTGAATTATAAAAAAATTGCAGGTTATGAAAAAAATTAGCATTTTATTCTTACTCCTTTCTTTAACCACCTCACAGTTATTCGGTCAGTCTTTTTCGAACAATCGTGAAAAGTTTGTCAAGGAACTCGCTAAATTTTTAGCTACTCATGACCCGCAGCTTTCCCGTGATTTTATGAAGGATTTTGAACCGATGATTCTCGGCGGAGAATTATCCGATAATTACTTCAGCCAAATGGTTACTACTTGTAACACGATGGAAACAAAACGGTTCAAAGCCTATCCCGAATTTTATAATTATACATTTTCTATTTACTCCTTTGTAAAGACCGGACAGCCCGCTGCCAGTTACAAAGCCTGGCACGAATCCGTTGATAAAATGCTCGATAGTCGAAATGTATCCCGTTTTAAAGATTTTATCGGAGCATCGGCCAATTTCTTTTCCAATGGAGTCCTGAACGAAACCCGCAATTATCAATGGAAAATCAGAGGTGGTAGCTATACGTTTATCTATGAAAAAGATGGACCTGAAATCCATTTTACAGACGCCACTCTTGCTTGTTATATTATCAATAATGACAACAGAACGAATGACAAGGTTCCTTTTAAAGACAGTGCTGTTATTTATCAGACAACCGGTGCTTACGAAGTGTTGAAAGAAAGATGGAATGGTACAGGAGGAAAAGTAACCTGGGAAAAAGTAGGCCTGTCTCCAGAGGAAACCTACGCAACACTCACCGGGTATCGAATCTCATTAAAAACCACCAATTATAACTGTGATACAGTAACATTAAAAACACCTTATTTTTCTCAGCCAATCCAGGGAACACTGTCGGAACGAACCATGAATTTTGCACGGGAAATAGACAAAGTTTACCCGCAATTTAACTCGTTTGAGAAAAGATTGAAAATAAAAAACATTATGCCTGAAGTAGACTACGAAGGTGGGTTTGCTCTCAAAGGATCTTCGTTTGTTGGTGTAGGTACACAATCCGAAAAAGCATCCATGATTTTCTACCGGAATGGTTCCCCATTTTTAAAAACCAGTAGTCAGGAAGTCTATATTGATGATAAATCAATGATCGCCAATAATGCGTCCATAAAAATCCAGACAGGTCTTAAAGACAGTGTTTTTCATCCGGGAGTAAATGTTACCTTTTTCAGAGATCGGGACGCTGTGGAAATGAACCGGGGGAAAACAGGTATTTCCATGGCTCCATTCATCATGAGTTATCATAAACTGGAAGCGTATGTTGACCGTATTATCTGGGAGAGAAAAGGTACTGATCTTATCTTTAAATGGAGTGAAGGGATCTCCCAGGAACAACGTATTTCGCGTTACGAATCACTCGCTTATTACAACGGCGAGCTTTACGATAAATTACAGGGGAATATAGCCGCACACCCACTGGTCTCTTTAAATCGCTATACGTACAAGTACGATGAATATATTCTGCCGGAAGGAAAAGCAGCCTCTGCACTTGGTAAAACAATTGAACAAGTGAAACCGCTTTTGCTTGAACTTGCCAATTACGGCTTCCTTTCGTATGACATTGATGGAGGAATTGTTACCGTACTTCCCAAAACGGAACAATTTGTAAAAGCGAAAGCCTCAAAAATTGATTATGACAATATTATTTTTGTTTCAGATATGCGCCCAAAAAGTCTGGACGGTTACAGCAGCGAAGAGATTGAGCGGGATCCGTTCCTGAAACAAATGAAGGAGAAATATGAAGAGGAAAATTACGCCCGTAAACTGATGCAGGAATTCGGACGTTTGAATTTGGGAACTCTGGATTTGACTTTACAGGCAATAAACCGGGTCAATATCTCCGATCTTCAAAACACACAGGTATTCCCGGAAGATGATAAGGTGACCATCAAAGAAAACCGTAATTTTCTTTTCAAAGGTTGGGTAAATGCCGGAAGATGGGAAGTGCATCTTAACGACGGCGCATTTGACTATACAAATAACAAAATCAACATTTTTGAATCGGACATGGCGTATATGCGTGTGCGTCCTCTTCAGAAAACTGATGGAAACAGACCTATCCGTACTTTTTCCAGTATAACGGGAATAAAAGGAGAAATTCTTGTTGACAATCCCGAAAACCGCTCCGGAATGAAAACCGAAGAATTTACCGACTATCCGAAACTTGTTTCCAAAGCACCGTCTAAGGTATTCTACAATGATCGAAAAATCCACCGGGGAGCTTATGACAGCTTACGCTTTTACTTCACGCTGGATCCTTTTGAGTTCGATTCATTGGACAATTTTGTCGAAAAAGCAGCCCGGTTTAAAGGAGAAATGACATCCGGAGGTATTTTTCCGAAATTCCGTGAAGACCTAAAAATAATGCCCGACTACTCACTGGGCTTTGTTCAGCAGGTACCGGAAAAAGGATATGACTTTTATGGTACGGGATCCCGCTATAAAAATAAAATTGTACTTAGTAATAATGGATTACAGGGGAGTGGGGAAATTGAATATGTTACGTCCCTATCTGTCTCTAAAGCATTCACCTTCATGCCTGACTCTACCATCGGATATGCCCTTTTCACTAATAAAGGTCAGGAAACAGGCGTACAGACACCAGACATTTCAGGAGAAGATGTCCTGATAACCTATGTTCCAAAAGGAAACGTATTAAAGGCACGAACGACTCAAAAACCTATGCTTTTCTTTGAAAAAGAAGCTAATTTCAACGGGATCGCTTATGTTCGTCCTTCCGGTGTAAAAGGTCGGGGAGCATTTGACTTTAAATCCGCAAATCTCAACTCAACCAACTTCTCATTCAAACGTTGGGATATAGATGCTGATACATCCGCTTTCAAACTTTCAGATCAGGAGGAAGGACTTCACCCGGATGATGCGCTTGCATTTAAAACCGATAACGTACAATGTCATGTCAGTTTTAAAGACAGGAAAGGAGAATTTAAGTCCAATGCCGGCGAATCGAAAGTAGAATTCCCTATCAACCAGTATGTCTGCCACATGGATATGTTCAACTGGTTTATGGATAGTGATGAAATGGAATTGTACAAAGAGAAAGATTCGCGAATCGATATTAATACCGATCTTGACTTAGCCGGATCGAACTTCTTCTCTACTCACAAAGATCAGGATTCTCTCAACTTCCTCGCTCCCAAAGCCCGTTTTGAGATGAAGTCAAAAACTATTTTCTGTGAAAAAGTGAATCATATTGACATCGCAGATGCACGTATCTTCCCGGATAGTATGAAGGTTATTATCCGGAAAAAGGCAAAATTGGATGATTTTGAGAACTCACGCATTGTAGCGAATTATATTACTAAATATCATCAGATCGTAAATGCAACGACTTCTATCACCGCACGTCGTGCCTATACAGCGAAAGGAGATTATCCGTACTATGATATTGACAGTAACCTCTTCCTGATTCCAATCAGTAAAGTATACTTGGACACTTCTTATCAAACCATTGCAGAAGGAAAAATAGCAGAAACAGCAGAGTTCAAACTAAGTCCTGAATTTTATTTCTACGGAAATGTACGCATGAATGCTGCTGATCCGGAAATGTTATTTGAAGGAGCTACAAAAATTGAGCACAACTGCGATGCTTTTGCGAAAAACTGGATGAGCTTCAAAGCACGTCTGAATCCGAAGAATATTCAAATCCCGGTTACCGAGGACATGAAGTCTCTTGAAGGCGAATCACTCTCAGCCGGAATTGTCTGGCATTTCTCTCAGGATTTGGACAGTACGGAGCTCTACCCTACTTTCCTCTCTTCCCTTAAAAATAAAGAGGATAAGAAAGTCCTGACAGCAACAGGTTTGTTGCAGTATAACAGAGACAGTAAAGAATTCCAGATTGCTTCACCTGAAAAATTATTAAATATCGGGGAAATCGGAAACTATGTTTCCCTGCATACGGAAACTTGCTCTATGAACGGAGATGGAAATGTAGACCTCGGACTGGACTATTCGGAAGTAAAGGTTGATGCTGTCGGAACAATGAACTACAATCAACAAAAAGGAGAAACGACAGCCAATCTTACGATCCGTATCAGTATGGATGTAGATAAAAGTATTTTTGAAAAGACAGCAGAGTCTATTCTCGCTATGCCGGAACTCAAACCAATGAATTTTGATTTGTCTACTCTGGAGTCAGCTGCTGCTAACTGGGCAGATGTAAAAACAGCCGATAAATTGAAGTCCGATTATACACTAAAAGGAGAGGTTAAAAAGATGCCTTCCGAACTTGAATCTACATTCATTATCTCGGGAGTTAAACTTAAATCCATTTCAAGAGATCAGGAGTTCAGAGGGCTCGTATCTTCTCAAAACGAAGCCGCTTTAGTTAGTATTTACGGAGAACCTGTTATGAAAGCAATGCCAGTACAGGCTGCCTTCTATAAAACTCCTACCGGAGATCGCTTTGGTTTAAATATTGAAGTTCCCGGAGGAAAACTATATTATTACAATTACGAAGTGCGTAAGAAAGAAGGTAAACTATTGATTTACTCTTCTGACAAAGAGTTTGAAGAACAAATTACAACGATCAAACCGGAAAAACGTAAGTCAAAGAACTTTGAATACGATGTTACCGGAAATCCTACGTACCAAAGTTCATTTAAACGATTAATGGAATAATAACTATGGAGTTTATCATCTTCGGAATAATTGCTTACCTACTCGGTTCAATTCCAACTGCCGTGTGGGTAGGCAAAGTTTTTTACGGAACGGATGTCAGAGAACACGGCAGTAAAAATGCAGGTGCAACCAATACATTTCGTGTCCTGGGAAAAAAACCGGGTAGTATCGTTTTGGCAGTTGATATTCTGAAAGGAGTTCTCGCTGTAAGCATCCCCTTCTTTTTTTCCTCCGATGGCGTAGAACAAACTACAAACTATCAACTGGTCGCTGCACTTTCTGCCGTTCTGGGACATGTATTCCCCTTATTTGCCGGATTTAAAGGAGGGAAAGGTGTTGCAACTTCACTCGGAGTAATTATTGGTATACACCCCCCTGCCGCAGCAATATGCCTGGGAGTATTTCTGATTACTTTTATCCTTTCGAAATACGTATCTCTCGGAGCCATTCTGGCTGCACTCTGTTTTCCACTGGCACTGGAGTTTATTTTCAAAAACAATTTTATCTGGTTACGTGCCTTTTCCATTTTACTGGCATTTGCAGTCATTATTACACATCACAAAAACATCGGAAGACTGCTCAAAGGCAATGAAAATAAAATGAACCTTTTCCGAAAATAATCGTACCATTTCAATAGAAATTGATTCTTAGGCTCAATTTTTGAAGTAACTTAGTGCAAATTAAGTATTTTATCCGTCTTACTTAAAGTAAAAACGGACGCAATTAATGTGCTAAAACGATGTCAACCATATAAAAAATTCACCTTATGGGTAATAGTTCTGCTGTTATCTCAATTCGCATTTTCCCAGACAGAAGATGAACTAAAAGAGAAGGCTGATGCGTTCTTTGCAAAAGAGGAATTTGTTGAGGCTACTCCCCTATACCTAAGATTACTCTCCTTAAAACCCAGGGATCATAATTACAATTACAGATACGGAACCTGTCTTCTTTTTAACTCAGATAAAAAACAGGATGCATTCAAGTATCTCAATTATGCTGTAAAAGGTGAAGCTGTTGAACAAGAAGCTTTTTATTACCTTGGAAAGGCTTTCCATCTGACCTTCGAATTTAATAAAGCCATTGAATTTTATAAAAGATATAAAGAAGTAGCGGGAAGCAGAGCTGCTATGCATCTGGATGTCGACAGGCAGATTGAGATGGCTCAAAACGGGAAAAAATTGTTAAGCAGACTGAGTGAACTGATTATTGAAAGTCGAAGATTAACAGCATTTCAGGATTTTTTCCGACTCTACGATTTATCTAACATCGGGGGAACCCTGTTGGTTACAGAAGAATTTCAAACCAAACAGGATAAAAAGAACGATCATACGCCTTTAATCCATTTTCCGGCCAACCCGACACAAATTTACTACTCCAGTTATGGAGAGGACGGAAAAAATGGAAAAGATATTTATGTCCGCCGAAAACTTCCGGATGGTTCCTGGGGTCTTCCGCAAAAAGTCCGGGGAGGTGTGAATACCAACTATGATGAAGATTTCCCATATATGCACCCGAACGGTCGCTTTCTGTACTTCTCATCAAAAGGACATAATAGTATGGGAGGATATGACGTTTTTCGTGCTCCATACTTTCCTGATGATGATAGTTTTGGTGATGCAGAAAACATGGATTTTGCCATATCTTCTCCGGACGATGATCTTTTTTACGTTATTGACTCTCTGGATAAAAATGCTTTTTTTGCTTCAGCTCGCCAAAGTCAGGATGGTAAAATTCACGTCTACAAAATGCGGGTACAGCGCTCCCCTGACCAGATGGTTATTCTCAAAGGACAATTTGCATCAGCGATAAATCCGGAGAATAAATCTGCTTCGATTCAGGTCAGAGATGTCGCCAGCGGAAGAAAAATCGGTTCGTACACATCCAATAAATCAGATGGTGGATATGTCGTAACACTTCCCAAAGGAGGTCGTTATGAATACATCATACAAGTGGAAGGGGAACCCGATCAACATACAGCTGAATTCCAGGCTCCTTTTATGACCGAACTAAAACCTTTAAAACAGAGTATTGTTGAGTACGAAGAAAATGGAGACGCTCTGGTTCGCGTAGATAATCTTTTTGATGAAGAGATTGAAGATGCAGCTTCTATCGTTGCTGAGATTCTTAAAAATAAAGCCCAACTGAAGCCCAACAGCGATGCTTTCGATCTGGATGCCTTAGATAAACTGGAAGACGAGAAGAAACTATTATCCCAGCTAAACCTGGATCGGTATAATTCAACAGAACTGAAAGATATTGCTCAGGAAGATGTCGAACGTCTCGAATTGGAGGCCAAAGAGATTGATCAGGAGTTAAATAAACTACTTATGGTTGCGGAACAGGCGTTACAACAAGCTGCAACTTCTGATTCACTAGCAGACCAGTTGCTAAAGCAAGCTGCAACTTCTGAAAACCTGAACAAAGGAGAAACGCTCATTGAGCAGGCAATTGCCGAAAAAAATACAGTTCAGCGGGAAATAAGGAAAGCGGAACAAGCCATGATCGTTTACGAAGAAATGCGCAAAGAGCAAAAATTCAATGAGCAGTACCTTGATCAATCAAAAGAAGTGGCAAATGTGCTTTCTGATGTAACCTCCGACAATCTGAAAGAGAAAGTTAACCAACTCGCCCGCAACAACGGAGAATACATTAAAAAGAACTTCAATACATCCAATAAACAATCTGCCGCACAACTACTTTACAGTAAAACGGAAGAAAAAAGCGGAATTTCGGAAGTGAATCAACTCCGCAACGAAGTACAAAAGTTAGAAGAGACCATTCGAAAACGAAACGAAGAAATCCAAACCCTTGAAAAAACAAAAGAAGTTTCGAAGAAAAAAGATATTGAAATTATTGACCGTGAAATTGAACGTCTCCAAACAGATAATCGTGCGGATGAAGAACTTATTTCTTCCAAACAACGGGAGATAGCAAAAGAAAGTACAAAAGAAAATGAACTGATTGCAAAAAAATCGGCTATTGATAAAACCCGGGATATTACCAATAGTGAAGTTTCCAATACAATCTCTCACGATCAAATCAGTAATCGTATTGCCGCATCTTCACACCTTGCTGATCAGGAAAGAATAGATTCTTTTGTAGAAACCTCAACAACCGTTCAATCGGAACTCAAACAGCGTATTGAGCAGTCTGCTAACCTTTCAGAAAATACATCAACAACCACCAACACCGGAACAAAAACGACTCCTACAACCAATAATTCGACAACTACTAATTCAACCACACAGGAAAATAACTCCGATCTTTCTGCTCAATCTCCGACCAGTAAACAGGTCGCGGCTATCAACCCACGCTTAAAGGAACAAGAGAATAAACTTATTTCTTCTGACAAAACACCAGAAGAGAAAGCCAAAGAACGTCTTGCTATTGAAAAGCAATGGGTTTTTGAACTTTCAAAAGAGATCAATCAGAAAGAGACAGAACGTCAAAATACCTCTTCCCCTGAACAACAAAAAACTATAACGGCAGAAATAACGCAACTTAAAGAAGAATTAGCTGCTAAAAAACAGTACATAGAAGAGCTGAAACCTATCGGTGATCCTCCGGGTGAAGAAGAAGTTATTGCTGAGGCTCTCATTGCAACAGTTTCCCCTGATTATACAACTAAAAATTCGACTTCTCAAAAGATCAATGATGTACCCAAAAAACTTAAAGCTTTAAACGAAAATGACCGGAATTTAGCAGAAAAACTGGAAGAGCATTTGCAATCACTTAACGATACATCCTCAGAAGAAGCTATTATAAAGAAAAAAGTTCTGGAAGAAAAAATAAGTGAGTTAGAGCAATCCATTAAAGACCGGGAAAATATGCTCGTACTACTTGGTGAACCTGAACCCGAAGCATCTGTTAATCAACCGGAAAATAACTCCAGCGAATTAATCCCTTTCGGCGGTTCGGAAACCCTGAAAGAACGCTACACAAATATTTCTTATCGATCAGATACTTCTGTGCGTGAGTCAATTGACCAGCGAGAACAATTTATTCAGGAAGCAGAAGAATTAGCTCAGAATCTTGCATCAGAAATTCAAAACAATCCTGCTAATCAACAAGTACAAAATGAGCTGCAAGGGCTTCAACAAACGATTGCGAAGGTAGAAACTGAAATCAAGAAACTCCGCGAAACGGAACAACAGGAGTCTATTGCAGCCCGTGAAAAAAAGGTGAATCAGTTCAGTGCTGAGATTCAAACACTTTCTGATGACTTCAGCCGACTGTCAGAAAATATTACTACAGAAAAGGAACTGGACCAACAAATTGAAGAGCGAACTATTCTTTCAAACAAAGTTCGGAAACTACTCACAGTAATTGACAACGAATTGCGTGATGAACCGGAAAACAGCCGCATCCTTGCAAAACGAAATGAAATATCCGCTTTACAAGCTGACCTGGAAGAAGAGATTAAAACGCTCAACAAAGCAAAAGTAGTTGCTTATCAAACGGAAAATCAGGTGTCGCAACAAACTTCTGTTCCGGTTTCGGATGCCTACAGTACTGAAATTGCCAATACCAGAGAAGAGTTAGAGCGCATGAGTAATTCAGCGACGATTGAACAACGTCTTCAAAAAGAAAAAGAACTGGTTTCTCTTCTGGAAAAAGCACTTGACGAAAACTCGACAAATATTGCCATACACCCGGATAACGAACAGCTTCTACAACAAAAATCTACTCTTTCAGACTTACACACTCAGGTTGAAACACGCATTCGTGAACATGAAAATCAACTTGCTACATCAACCGACACAAACACTCCATCCAATAATCAGGGAGGAACTACAGACAAAAGAGTGGTTAAACTTCAGCAAAGAATACAGCAAATTGAAAGTACGCAAAACCCTGAGGATACAGATCTTTTGCTCAGTACAAAAAAAGAACTGCTGGCTGCTATCGAGGAAGCTATTGAAAGAGCAGAAAAAAAACGCAGTGATGAAGTGGAAAACAACTCCCTTCAGGAACAAATCAACGGATTAATCACTCTCAAAAGCAAAACGGAAAATGAAATCAATGAGCTGGAGCAAATACGGCTTTCTGAAAATTCAACTCCCGGTACGCCAGAAAACTTTAGTGCGGACCTGTCAAGAAATCAGGCTGGCGTTACTGATTTATTCGAAACTTCCGATTCAGATCCTTCTGAAGATCAATTGACCGACAGGAAAATCCGTCTGGAAGCCTACCTTGAAACTCTACAAGAGAAAAAACAAAAGGTCAGTGATCCGGTTCAGCAAGACAATATCCAAAAAGAAGTTTCAATTACTGAAACGCAAATAAAAACAATTGACCGATTGCTTTCTGAAATGCAGGTTACTTATCAGCCCAACACAACCAACGTATCAGTAGATCCTGAAATTCGAAACAATCAGGAAAAAGTGGCAACTTCCCGTGCAGAAATTACCTCACTTACTACACAACTTGAACAGGCTGCTACAAACAAAGAAAGAAAGCAACTGGTTAAACAACTTGAAAAAGCAGAAAAGAAGAACCTTGAACTGGAGCAGGAACTACTTTTCAGCCAGAAAGAGGAATTGGCTTCAACCTCCCGGGAATTATCAGAAAACGAGTCATCCGACGCAGTGGTGAACGCCTCGTCTGTTTTATTGGATATAAAAACAAGAGAGACGCTACAGGATATTGAACAAGTGAAAAATTCTTCTTCTAAAAAAGAAAAAATATCACTGGTTAAACACACTATTGAGCAACGTGATCAGTTAGAAGAACTTCAACAACAGCAACAAACACGCATAAACGAAACCGAGATAGAACAAACATTGTTCACAAACGAAGAACGTCAGAACCTATATGGTACGGAAGAGGAAGAATACCTCCTTCTTCAATTGAAAGAAGAACAAAAACGAATTCAACTGGAGTTATTTCACCTGAAAAAAGAATTCGATACGGCTTCTAAAAAACGAAGACCAAGTATTGAAGTTGAAATCGGTAATATGACTGCCGAATACGATCGTCTAACAGAGGAAATTACAAAACTGGAAGAAACGATCGGTAAAAAACAATCTATTCACTCAAAACCACCCACGCTTCTCGACAATTTGACGGCTTCTTCTACTGAAACAACTGCTCTACAAGAAGACAAAGAAATAATACGTATTGCTCAGAAAAAAGGATACAGAGAATTAAGCAATGATATCAATACACTTCAATTACTCGAACGTCGACGGGAAAATCTGATTCTCGAATTAGCAGGACTAAAAAGTCAACTCTCTGAAGTCATTCAGCAAGCCGCTCAATCAGTTGACGATTCAGAGAAAGAACAACTGTTGGCAAAAGGTAAGCTCCTTTCCCAAAAAGCAAATGACACCAATAATCAATTGATAACAACCATTCAGGAAATTGAAGAACTTAACCGGAGAATTGAAGAAAATCCCCTTCTGATCAACGAAGAAAAGGATGTACTTGTCTCGATGGCATTAGAAGGCATCCAGCCCATTCGTTTACGACCGGTTGAAAAAGTCTATGTCGGGTTAAATTACAATTCAGGTAACAGCGTCTACAGTCCTTCCAACCCCATTCCGATGAATCCTGAAATGCCGGGAGGACTTGTATACAAAGTACAGGTGGGTGCCTTCTCCAAACCGGTTCCGGAAGATACTTTCAAAGAATTTAATCCGGTTACCGGAGAACAAATCAATAAAGGACTAATTCGTTATACAGTAGGTATTTTCCCTTCCAAAGGAGAAGCTTATCTCGCTCAGAACCGTGTCAGAAGTCTGGGATACTCAGACGCTTTTGTCGTAGCCTATTGTAACGGTGAACGTATGACTGTAGCTCAGGCTGATCGTCTGATTAAAGAAGGAAAGTGCAAACCTTCTGTAAATACGGACAACACCGAAGGAGAAGAATTGCTGGCAGTCCATGTAACTGAAAGTTCATCAACTTCTGCTTCTCCCCGCGTAAAGAGCACCTATCACCTGGCTCCTGACGCTGCTGCGGCAGATGCAGTAGAGGACGTAAAAGGATTGTTCTTTACTGTACAGGTAGGCGTATACAATTATCCGATCCCCTCATCAAAATTGTACAATATTACGCCTCTCAACACAAATTTATCCGATAAGGGGCAAATCCGCTATTCGACCGGAAAGTTTGATGACATCCCCTCTGCTGTCAACCGACGTAATGAAATTCGAAAAATTGGAATCTCCGATGCCTTTGTTACTGCTTATTATAATGGGACTCGAATTACAATTTCTGAAGCGAAAAAGTTGATCGATGAAAAAGGAGAGTCAGTTTTGTACAGTAATACGGTACAACAGGAAGTGGATACGGAAGAAGGAGAAACAACTATAGTACGGAAGCCACAAGAAGATAATCGTAAAAAACTTAATCCTTCATTCATCCGAAAAACAGGTATTTCTAAAGAATCCTATACATACTATCCATCCAGAGAACTGGATGTACTTCGCAAATCCGGAATCTGGACGTATTACGACCTACAGTCTCAGCGAATTAAAACGATTCCTTCTTCCGGTTCAGATGCATCATTAAAAAGCTTCACGTCTCAATCCATTAATCTGGAAGAAAAAACGACTTATAAAGGATTTATTGTTGACGAAGAAAACGGACTCTTCTACGAATCCTTGAATGATGTAAATCCGGAAAAGAGTTACCACAGCCTCAGAATAACCTGGGAAGGCGAAGCTACACAGTTACTGGGGACTTTCCTTACTAAAAACACGTATACGATACTGGAATGGAATCCAGATGAGAAGACAATTGTTTTCGGTCCCCTGGACTTTAGCACCAAAGAAGAGTTGAAAAAAGAACTCAAAATGGTTCCTTTGATCACAACCGAAGAAAAATTACTGGATTGGGAATAAATCCCTCAGATAAAAGTAAGATTAAAAAATTCTCTCCCTACTTAAAATGGGGTGTCTTCCAGATCGTTTGTATTCAGATTGAAGTCATCATCATCGTCCAGTGAATCCATCCGACTTTTTACCGTGTATGTATTTACAGGAGGTGTATTGTCTTCTTCAAACCCTCTGTTGGGCGACAACGTAGGATTGTATTGCGCCATCGGATCATCTGTAAAATCATCCAGGTTCGCAAACTTAACGAGATGCTTCACAAACTTCAGGTTTACCGTATCCAATGATCCGTGACGGTTTTTAGCGATAATAATATCTCCCCTGTCCTGTGTCGGCATACCATTTTCGTCTTCCATCAATCCGTAATACTCCGGACGATAGATAAATGTAACAATATCCGCATCCTGTTCAATCGCTCCGGATTCACGAAGGTCAGAAAGCATAGGCTTCTTATCTCCACCTCTGGTCTCTACCGAACGGCTCAACTGGGACAGGGCTATAATCGGTACATTAATTTCTTTCGCTATCTCTTTAATCGATCGTGAAATCGTCGAAATTTCCTGTTCCCGGTTTCCTTTACCGGAACCTCCTGCTGTCATCAACTGGAGGTAGTCAATGATGACCAGTTGAATATCATGCTGGCGTTTCAGACGACGACACTTGGCACGTAAATCAAAAATAGAAAGTGCAGGTGTATCATCTATAAACAGAGGTGCTTTGGATAATTTACCGATTCGCTCGTGCAGTTGTTTAAACTCATGATCCGCCAGATTTCCTTTTCTAAGTTTCTCTGATGAGATCCCGGTTTCGGAAGAAATAAGACGATTTACCAACTGTACAGATGCCATCTCTAGCGAGAACACGGCTACTCCCATATTGTAATCTACAGAAGTGTTTCGCGCCATCGATAGGACGAATGCTGTTTTCCCCATACCGGGACGAGCTGCCAAAACAATCATATCTGATTTTTGCCAACCGGAGGTGATACGGTCCAGATCTTTGAAACCGGTCGGAACTCCGCTGACACCATCATTATTTTTAGCAGCCTCTTCTATCTGAAGAATCGCCTGTTTCAATACATCATCCAGGCGATCGTAGTTTTTCTTTATATTTCCTTCCGCAATCTGGAAAAGATCTCCCTCTACCTTATTCAACAACTCAAAAACATCCGTTGTATCATCGTATGCCATTTTCAAGGATTCGGAACACAGACGAATGACCTCACGTTGAATATATTTCTGTGCAATAATCCGTGCATGGTATTCAACGTGCGCTGAGGATACGACACGATTGGTTAGATTAGACACATAAAACGCTCCCCCAACCATTTCCAACTCGCCTTTTTTTCTGAGATTGTTGGTTACGGTCAGAATATCGATGGGTTCGGATGCTCCGAACAGATCCTGAATAGCACGATAGATTTTTTTATGTGCCTCTTTATAGAAACTATCCGGACCAAGAATATCAATTACATCATTGACAGCATCATTCTCCAGCATCATTGCTCCTAACACCGCTTCCTCAAGGTCCAAAGCCTGAGGAGGCATTTTCCCTATTTCGGTAAGCAGGTTATTAACCGGAGCTTTAGCCCGTAATCTGTCATTGGTTGTTCTTTCCTGCGGATTATCCATAACGCAAATATAGACAAAGTGAATGCCTCTGAGAAATCCTGACAGCTAAATATTTTTAAACAAATGGGCTCAGACTTCCGTTCCTTTTTTCTTTTTCTCCTGGTTTTTTCGCATCCGGATATTAAGAAACTCAACCAGCAATGCATAAACCATAGCGAAATAGATATATCCTTTTGGCACTTCTTCTCCATATCCTTCCAAAACCAACATAAGACCAATGGTTAAAAGAAAAGCCAGAGCGATCATTTTTATTGTTGGGCGCTCGTTGATAAAGTCGGAAATTGCTTTGGCAAATAAAATCATCACAATCATAGCAATGATAACTGCCAGAATCATAACAACCAATTCATCGACAATTCCTACTGCGGTAAGTATCGAGTCAAAAGAAAATACGACATCAATCAGGATAATTTGTAAAATAACACCCCGCACAGAAGCTTTGGTTGTTTGTTCAACCTCTTCATCAACACCGGACACCTTGGAATGAATCTCTGTTACACTTTTATACATCAGGAACAGACCACCGAGAATCAGAATAATATCTCTCCAACTGTATCCATTTCCAAAAAGAACGAACACATCGCTTTTCAACGAGACAATCCATCCGATTCCTAACAGTAATAAAATACGGGCCACTAACGCAAGTAGTAACCCTGTATTTCTAGTTTTACGCTGTTCTTCTTTCCTGACCTTTGCTGCCAGAATACTGATAAAAATAATATTATCTACCCCCAGAACAATTTCTAACAAAGTAAGTGTCAGAAGAGCGATCCAACCATCCAAGGTGAGCAGCGCATGAAAAAACTCCATTATCGTTTACTAATCAGAGAGTCTAATTAATGAGCTCTGGCTTTATCCACAGCCTTGTCAATGGTACCCAGTGCCTTTTTCAATCCGTTGTTAATTGCCTGCTCCATTTCATCTTCCCGCGAAGTAACGGTAATCGGATTCATCCCTCTCAAGCGAACTTCGATACGACACTGCTGATCTCCTTTTCCCGGTTTATCCCCATTCTGATCGGAAAGATGTACTTCTACACGTGTAATCATTTCATCAAAACGCTTGAAAACCTCATTTACACGAGATGAAACATACGCCTCCATTCGCTGGTGGCCATTAACGGTGTTATTGGTGTTAAATAATACTTGCATATCTGTAGCTTTTAATGTTTTGTGAAAGCTACTAAATTCGGCGAATAAAAGCAAGTGAAAACAGGTCTCTTTTCTTAAATTTTATTAAATCCAGAGGTCTTTGTTACGGATGTCATTTTTACTTCTCAAGCATGCACCGCCCTTTGACAAAAACTTACTTTTTCAATACTTTTGTGTGATAGCTTTGCCCCCCTGCCTGTAGTTCAATAAAATACATTCCTTTTGAAACAAACTGGAGTCCCACGACCTCTTTTTCTTCGGTAACATTCTGCTCAAAGACAATTACTCCCTGCATATTATATACGCGAAGTAAACTTCCTTTCGACGCTCCTTCTACAATAAACTCCTCTGTGAAAGGATTCGGATAAACAGCTATATTATCCTGCGGGACTTCAACAGGTTCAAATCCGACGGAAGAATTCGGGTCGGACTCAAAAAGGTCGACTCCTCCCAGATCTCCCCCGGCAAATAAATCATAATTCCCATCATTGTCCAGATCACTGATGGCAAAAGCACTATACCCTTCCATATTGATATTTGCATACCCGATACTGGAAAAACCGAAATCAAACCCGGGGGTTAAGTTTCCTTCAATACCTGTATAGTAATCCAACCTTCCGCTTCTGCCACCTAGAAATAAATGCCATTCTCCTTCATGATCCAAAAAATGAGGAACTGCATACCCGTCAGGGGATGATGGAGCTACATCAATATTCCCCAGCATATCGTTCTTCAGTGTAAATTGAAAGGCTGCGGAAGATCCTGTGTTTTTGTAATACGATAAGGTTCCGTTTTTCGTACCAATTACTAAATCCAACAGCCCATCTCTGTCCAGATCCACCAAAGTAGGCGCACTATACGACCCGGTAGAAATAACAGTCCCTGTATTGTCCTGAATATTGTAAACCGGAGAACTAAAGCTGATCGGATTACCTGCTCCCGCTTCATTTATAAAAAGGTGAATTTTGCCACTTTCTTCTCCTACTAACATATCCAGATCTCCATCTCCGTCCAGATCTCCAAATGTTGGTATGGCGCGCAATCCAATCCCCAGAGACTTGATTCCGAATTTGTCAGAATCCACATACGTAAGAACAGGCGCTGCCATGCTCCCTGTATTCTGGAAGTACATAAATCCCGATTCTTTATCAATCGTTGGTTTGTAATTAAAAAAATTAGCAACGATAAGATCTTTCAGCCCATCACCGTTCACATCCAGGACTACGGGAATACTTCCTGATCCTGCTTCGATCATTTCTTTTTGCAGAAAATCCCGCTCCTGGAATACAAACGTAGGGTTGTTATTGGTTCCTATATTTCTATACCTCCATACGCTTCTCTGATTTTCAGAAACTATTTTGGCATTCGGTGCCACAATCAGATCTTTAACACCGTCATGATCACCGTCAACAAAAAAACCTGCCGGGAACAAGCTCAAACTTGAAGGTGTTGAATTTGAGGGAAAGTTATAATCAATTGAAACGATCGGGGAATTTGTATTGACACTTGTTCCTCCATTTGTCAGCATAACCAGATTAGGAAATGAAATATCTCCGATGATCAAGTCCATCACCCCTGAATTATTTATATCCAGTGCAAGAATAGTAGATCCTGCATGCCGACTGTCCTTTTCTTCAAACAGCAAGGTCGTAGACCCTCCTTCTGATAATTCAGGATTATCGACATTACTTCCTCCCGAACCACACGGGAAAAGATTACTATTCAGGATAATGGAGTTGGTGTTTTCATCTTCTCTGAAATTCCCCCAACATTCATTCATCACTACGAATTCCAGAGAATCCGGAATTCCATAGTTTTCCATACTCATATTCTTGTGGTACTCCATACGTTCACCACCGATATGAAAGGTTAAAATATCCGTATCTCCGTCTCCGTCCACATCAACAATTGCAGGAATATCACTTGAGCTAACATAGAGGTTTCCCATTCCTCCATTCGCTCCCGGGTACTCCGAATACAACAAGGATTTGAACAACTCCCACTGATGTCCTCCCAACGCATCTCCTGTATTTTTGTAGACTTTTATTCCCCCGATTCCATAGGTAAAGATATCCGGGAGACCGTCCTGATTATAATCAACCAGCGCAGCCCGGTAACGCACATCCTCCGGAAAGGAAAAACGATATTCAGGAGCTTCCACATAATAGTCCCCTGTTCCGTCACTTTTTGACAGAAAGATTCGAATTTGATTATCACTTCTGTCAAAGACAAACAGATCTGTTCGTCCGTCAAAATCCATATCTATCTCCGAGAATTGTCCGTAATTAATTCCACCGGCCCAGGGCATTCGCATTGACTGACCTCCCATTCGAACCTCCAGATATCGGTTTCTTTCAAAACTAAACTGAGCTTTTACCTCATGGGCAACTATAAACAAACAAAAAACAAACAGGTATTTTTTCATTATCCGGACGTTTGTCACTTAACAAAAGATTTTCAATAAAGGTAACTGAATATCTACAAACTTCCAATAGGAGTACTTATCAATCTATTGGTACATCCCCAATAGAAGCCACCAACAATAAGTAACCTCTAAAAGGAATAGATAAACACAGTTTTTTAGTTCTGTTTGATTGAACGGGAAATTGTACTATATAAAGGGACTGATTACGCAAACGGATCGAATAAAAAACGGCCTGAAATTATTCTGGTTATAATTTTCTTTTCGTTTTTTCGTTACATTTGAAATGACTAACTGGTTCTGCTTATTTCTTATAATTTCAGAGGGTGTATAAAACTCAAAGTATATGAATATCAGTAATAGCGTCATAGAAATCAATACATATAAATGAAAATCAGGACCGTTATTTTCTTTATGCTTGTTGCGAATATGCTATTTGCACAAGAAGCAAAAATTGACTTTTTACCCAATCAACCCTATGATAAATATGAGCTAAAAACGGACGAGGATACAATAACCTTTTATCTTTCAGTAACTTCTCATAAAGGAAATTTGCCCTTAGTTGTTTATGTTCAGGGCTCCGGGATGAATTCTCTATTTGAAAAAAGAAACGAACAAATCATTTCAGCTTCCGGACATATGACCTGGTTTAATGTTGGACAAGAAAAATGCAGAATCCTAATTATTGAAAAACCAGGAGTTAACTACTTACAAAAAGGACCGTCAATAGCCTTTGACAAAAAGTTTTCGCTTTCTAGTTGGAGTACTACGATTATACATGCTATCAATTATGTACTACTAAATGAAAAAATAGATCCAACCAAAGTTTTACTAGCCGGACATTCAGAAGGCGGTATTGTCGCATCAAGTGTAGCGAATACCATGAAAGACAAAATATCGCATATTGCAATACTGGCAGGAGAAGGACCGTCTCAACTTTATAGTCTATATAAATTTGCTGATGACGGAACATTTTTCAATACAGTTGAACATAATATGCCTACCCCTGAACAGCGATTAACGTATTTAACTGATAAATGGGAAGATATTTTAGCCAACCCAACCAGTACTGACAAGAAATTTTGGGGATTTACTTACCTACGTTGGTCTAGTCTTTTAAAAACTTCCGTAATTGATGAATTAGCTGACTTTAATGGAAAAATTTTAATTCTTCAGGGAACAGATGATAAGGCAGTACATCCTGAATCTGCTATTGTTTCATATACATCTTTGTTATCAAAAGGGCGAAATATCAGTCTGAAGATGATTGAAAACGCTGACCATTCTTTTGCTATTTCTGGTAAACCGGAAATAGATGGTTGGAAAATGATCATCGAAAAAACCCTTAACTGGTTTATGCCACAATAAAAATAGATCCTTCATTTTAGTAAATCTTTTTCAAATGAAAAGTAAAGCTGTAATTCTCTTTATCTCACTATTCAGTGTATTTAATTCTGTCAATGGGCAAACATTTAAGGCTAATATAAAATACTCAAAACTATCCGCCACTTATAACTTTATTCAAAAATTATCAGATTACTACCCGGATAACGAATACAAACAAATATTCAAAAACTCACCTTATAATACACCTCACTATTTACGTTTAATCGCACAACTGGATACGTTAAGTCTACAAGAATCATTACCCTTTCAGGGCTACCCCTACGGACAAAAACAACCTTTTCAAACAATATCTCTCATTGAAAAAAACCTAATTAACTCTAATACAATAGACCATTTTATCAGTCAAACCTTTGGTATCATCCCTAATGATCAATTCTTTGCATTTACAAATATTCTTTCCACTTTTGTCCCTGTCTATCAAGAACTAATTTATCTTCCGAACAAAACAGTTTTTGATAAAAAAGTTGAAGAACTGGCCTTATTTGTAGAGACAGTAGACTTACACCAATACTTTGAAACAGGTCTTCGTTTTTACGGCACGGAATGGGATAGTTTAGTCCCTATTGATATAGCTATTATTCCAATACTTGGAGAAGGAGGATTTACAGCCACAGCATTTTTAAACAATGCAATTAGCGAAGTTCCATTAAATTTCAAACATAATGATATACTATTTTGTGTTTTGATGCATGAAATTTTTCACTTGCTCTATGATGGTCAATCACTGAAACTAAAACAGGAGATCGAAAGGTGGTTTACTCAAAATCCATCTGTCAACAGTCAGTATGCCTATTTATTGTTAGACGAAGCCTTAGCGACAGCTTTAGGAAATGGGTTTGTTTTTGAAGGGTTTAATAATGAAACGGATAAAGAGGACTGGTATAATGTAAAATACATCAATCTTATGGCTCAAAAAATATATCCTTTAGTTAAGGATTATATCAACAACAAAAAAACTATGGACCAGTATTTTATTGACCAGTACATTGAGGCCTATGACGATCATTTCTCAGATTGGACAAATGAATTGGACCATATTCTGACCTACCGATATATACTTTCTGAAAATCGAGATGATTTCAGATATTTTAGGAAAAAGTATCGGTACGCCAGTAAAAGTGTATATCATACAGAAATCAATCAAACCAACTTAGAAAGTTTAAAACAGTCTCCTATTACGAAAGTAATAATACTGTCTGATAACCATAATGAGAAACTAGAACTCATTAAAAACGTATTTCCTGAATTAATAGAATGGTCATACAACGCTAAAGATGAGTTTATTTACACAAGTACTTTAACTGACAAAACAAAATTGATTATTGTAAATAATACAAATGATAACTTCGAAAAGTTATTTGAAGAAACATATAACAACAAGCGGATTCACTAAATACACTGATCACAATATCACTCATATATCCAACAGATGAAAGTACTAACTTATAGAGAAGTGTTTTCAATGTATAACGCAGAACGTAAACAGAATTTCAATAAAACGGAAAACACCACGTCACAAATGCGACTATTTTTACTCGTAATTTCAATCTTTTTTCTTTCACATGGGAATACTCAAAACCTATTACACCCTGAAAAATTGCATGAGGACTTTGATTACTTAATCGCTGAATTAAAGTTACAACATCAAGGTCTCTATGAATATATAGATCAGAAGCAAACGGATCTATTAATTGATAGTATTCGGAACACCCTACGAACACCCCAAACCCAATTAGAGTTCTACGAAAAATTGAGTCTTGTAATCGGCTTAACCAATGAAGGGCATACCTCTGTAAATCTCCCTAAACGAACCCTGCGTAAAGTAGGGCTTTCCAAGTCATTTTTACCATTGACCGTTAGATTCCATGAGGGAAACCTGATTATTACCCAGAATTATGGTGTGAATAGTAACAAATTCGAACAAGGGGCTAAAATCATTTCTGTTAATGCTAAAAAAATAAATGAGATACTGGATAGAATATATCCTTTCATCACAACAGATGGATTTAATGAAACTTCAAAACAGGAGTGGATTGGCGGTTTAAATTTTTCATTGTTATACCGACTGGTTTATGGTAAAGAGCAGGAATTTCAACTACAGATCCAGGAGTTCGGAAGTGATACAATCCAAACGATAACCATTCCTCCTATTCGACTCACAAAATTTAAAACTAAAAATGCCCGATTTACAGCAAACTCCTTTGACTATAATAAGTTCAAATTTGAACAAATTAATGACTCGACTGCCTATTTAAGTGTGCCCAGCTTTGGTAATGACAATCTTGATTATGAAGAATTTTATCAATCCAACTTCAAAAAAATAGACTCTCTACAGATAAAACACCTGATTATAGACATTCAGGCAAATGGCGGTGGAACCGAAGGAAATGAAAACCTACTCTTCAGTTACTTATCTGACGAAGTCGTGCAGAAATACAAACAGGTAACTATGCTCCCCCAGCCCTATCAAAAAAACAAAAACAAAGAAGGATATATTGAGGATAAATGGACATTTGAAGACACCATTGCCAAAAGAGGAGATTATACTTTGTATAGCGATTACTATTCGGATCTGGGATATAAAACCCCACAACAAGAACTGGTTTACAACGGCAAAGTCTATGTATTAACAAGTGGAAAAACGTTTTCCGGAGGAGCCGAATTTGCCAGCCTGATAAAAATGACTGACAGAGGACTATTTATTGGAGAAGAAACCGGAGGAGCCTACGAAGGTAATGTAAGCGGATATTCGGAATATATACAGTTACCCCATTCAAAAATTGAGGTAAGAATCCCTACTGTACATTTTCAAATTAATGTTTCTCCCGAAATAAAAGGGCGGGGAGTTATTCCCGATTATAATGTACCTCAATCCTGGAAAGATTATATGACCGGCCAGAACTCAAAAAAAGAGTTTACCATCCAATTGATCACCACTAAAAACACCTGATTCTCTCTATAACCAAATCAGAACTGGCAAAGACTAAGCTCTGTTGTAGCACCTAATACATCAGAACTCATCAAGCTAAATACGTGTTTTTTAGATATATTTGGTGGACAGGAAGTTATATACTATGAAAATAAACCAAGCCATTCTCATATCATTAATAATCGGATTTCTTTTTCCTTCATGCCGGGAGCAAGCACACACGGATACACGTACAGAAAGTAAAATCGTCTCCAATAAATGGACCCTCGAAAAATTAAGTGATAAAGCAGCTCAACACCTGGATAGTAACCATTGGGACCTGGAGCTATTCAAACAAGACATTGAAACGTATGCCAAATATGCTGACATTTTTCAGAACTACCCATTAAACAAATCACCTTTTCCTGTAGCCGGATACGACTATGCTGTATCCAGCAGACCTTTCGTAATAGAGACTGAAACCGCACTATTTAAAGGTATTCGAATCGGAGAATATGAAAGCCCAGAAAGCGACAAAATAATCGACAAATTAACTTTATTGATTCTGACAAATGACAAAAATTCAGAAGAAAACTCATTAGTGGAATCCCGAAATTATCCCTATTTAACGGCTCAAGGAACATTTAATGGGAAAGACCACGAATATGACTGGGTGTTTTCTGCTAGTCCGGATGGTTTTTCAACTTTATTAGTGAACATGAAACTTTTTGATTTAAGATTTGGAGAAACAATCCTCATCTTTCCTCAGGCGGGACAGTCATTTTTCTATGAACAAGTTAAAGATTCACCCAATAATTACGAAGGAAATTTTGAGGAATTCAAAAAAGAACTAATGAATAATCCCAACGTAAAAAATCGGCTGGAATCTGAAACAAACAGTTAATAAAAGCGATTTGTTATTCAACTACTGATGTGAAAAACTACTCATTGCGACTTTCCCAAAGTTGAAATAGAATTGCGATTTTCGTAAAAACACGGAACTTATGCATATTCACTTCATAGCCATAGGAGGTAGTGCCATGCACAATCTTGCTATTGCTCTAAAACGTAAAGGAGAACAGGTTACGGGATCGGACGATCAGATTTTTGAGCCTTCCCGGTCACGCCTTGAAAAAGAAGGCATTCTTCCTCCGGCAGACGGTTGGTTTCCTGACCGTATAACCCAACAGACAGGTGCCGTGATTCTGGGTATGCATGCCCGGGAAGATAACCCCGAACTAAAGCGTGCTTTGGAGTTAGGGATTCCTGTTTTTTCATACCCCGAGTATATTTACGAACAAACGAAAAAACAGACACGGATTGTCATTGGAGGAAGTCACGGTAAAACGACGATAACCAGTATGATCCTTCATGTTTGTAAAGAAAATAATGTGCCTATTAACTATATGGTAGGCGCTCAATTAGAGGGGTACGACTGTATGGTAAAATTAGATGAAGGACCCGAATTTGCCATTCTTGAAGGGGATGAATACCTCTCCTCACCTATGGACAAAAGACCGAAATTTCATCTGTATCATCCGAATATAGCCCTGTTATCAGGAATTGCCTGGGATCACATTAATGTGTTTCCGACATTTGAAAACTATGTAGAGCAATTTGATATCTTTTGCGGTAAAATAGACCCCGAAGGAATCCTTATTTACAATTCGGAAGACGAAGAGGTCCGAAAACTGGGAGAAAAATGGTCTTCACATATCCGGACGCTTCCTTACTCGACACCGGATTACACGATACAGGACGAAACTTGTGTTATGACCTACGCAGGAAAAGAATACCGGTTGGAAGTATTCGGAAAACATAACCTTCAAAATATGATGGGCGCATTATATGTATGTCAGTCTATGGGGATTCAACCGGACAATTTTCTGATCGCCATGCAAAGCTTTTCAGGTGCCGGAAAACGTCTGGAAAAAGTTACGGAAACGGATCACTTCGTTTTCTTCAAAGATTTTGCTCACTCTCCGTCCAAACTGAAAGCAACAACTTCTGCTGTAAAAGAGCAGTACCCGGGAAGAAAGTTATTCGCCTATATGGAACTACACACCTTTAGTAGTCTGAACAAAGCTTTTCTTCCCTTATATAAAAATGCCATGGAAAAAGCCGATTCCGCTATTGTTTACTTTAACCCGGATGTCGTTGCGCATAAAAAATTACCCGAATTATCGATTGAAGAAGTACAAAAGGCTTTTGGAGGGAACGTAATCGTTATGAATAAAACCGAAGAAGTTTTATCTCATATTCGGTCGCAAAACTGGAAAAACACCTGTCTCTTGATGATGAGTTCAGGAAACTTTGACGGAATAGACTTCAATGTATTAGGTGCGGAATTAACAGAGAATCTTACATAAAAAAAGATCCGCAGGATATGACATTACGTACAATATCCTGCGGACTCATCAAAAACGCTCTTCTAAATTTTTACTCCCAACCTCCACCAAGAGCACGGTAAATGTTGATTTTTGCATTCATTTGTTGCAACTTAATCTCAATCAACTCAATTCTGGATTCTACAGCCTCACGTTGTGTAAATAATACTTCCGCATAGTCTGCTCGCGCTGATGTAAACAAGTTATTGGCAATTGTAACTGACTGGTTCAACAACTGAACTTCTTTTGCTTTCGTCTCGTAACTTTTGGAAAAGTTATCAATCTTAGCCAGTTGATTCAACACGTCAATGTACCCACTCAAAATTGTCTGTTCATATTCATAAATTGCCTGAATCTGTTTGGCACTTGCACTTGCATATTGCGCTTTAAGTGCATTTCTGTTGATTAAAGGTGCGATCAAATCCCCTAGCAGGTTATAGAATATTGACTCCGGCTTTATGAGATGTGCAGGATTGAAAGCCTGCAATCCTACTCCTCCGGAAATCTTGAAAGAAGGATAGAAATTAGCACGTGCCACTTTCACATCCAGCTTTGCTGCCATCAATTCTAACTCTGCCTGTCGTATATCAGGGCGGTTCTCCAGTAATTGTGAGGGAATACCTTCCTGAATGGGTCCGATTGGCAGATTTTCAAAGGACTCTGAATCTCTCACAATCGGTTGAGGAAATCTACCTACAAGAAAATTAATCTTGTTTTCCGTTTCTATAATTTTCTGGCGAATTTCGTACTGAAGATTTTTTGTATTCAACAACTGTGCTTCAAACCGATTTACAGCTAACTGTGTTACTTTTGCAGCCTCTTTTTGTTGCTTTACAGTTTGCAGTGCGCTTCCCTGAATATCAATATTACGCTCTACAATATCTAACAAGTTATCCAGCGCCATTAGCTCATAGTAAGACTCTGCAATTTCAGAAATCAAATTAGTCACCATAAAATTCCTTCCTTCTACACTTGACAGATAGCGGGATACAGCTGCCTTCTTAGCATTTCGAAGCTTCTTCCAAACATCTATCTCCCAGGAAGCGTACACTCCGATTCCAAAATCGGAGAAAGGGTTCGGGAATGATTTTCCGGGTTCAATCTCCAGTTGCTCATCAACTGCTCCGTGCCGGGTAAACTCCCCCTCTTTTTCCAGACCTGCTCCTGCCTTCAATCCGACAAAAGGAAGATATTCTCCTTTACGGGCTTTTATCTCACTCTGACTGACAGCAATCTCCTGCATTATGATATTCAACTCCTGATTATTCACAAGAGCTGTATCTATCAATGCAATCAGGTTGGAATCTGAAAAATAATCCCGCCAGTTGAGATCAGCGATATTCGTTGTATCTCCCGACGCGGCATAACTTTCAGGAATATATTTATTCTCATCGCGAAAATCTACTTTCATCGTTTTACAACTCCAAAGTGAAAGCAGCAGAAAAGCAATGATTCCTGATTTATGAATTATTCTTATCAACATCTTTTTTACGTATTTTTTTAATAATTCTATTTACCCTATTCGCGAAAGATCTCTCAGACATACTTTCTGCAAAATCTTCACTCAAAGGTGTTATATCTTCATCCTTAATGAGTTTTTTCCCTTCAGCCAGTTTTCCGAATATGTAATACAATCCCGGAACGATAATTACACCGAAAATTGTTCCGAATAACATACCGCCCAGAGCTGAAGATCCGATTGTACGGTTACCTATGGCTCCTGGTCCTGTTGCAACAACAAGAGGAATCAATCCCGCAATAAATGCAAAAGAAGTCATCAGGATAGGACGAAAACGAACCTTAGCTCCTTCGATGGCCGCTTCCAGTACCGTTGAGCCCTGTTGGTGTTTTTGAACCGCAAACTCTACTATCAACACAGCATTTTTCCCCAGAAGTCCAACCAACATAATCAGACCGATCTGTGCGTAGATATCGTTTGCCAGCCCCATAACTTCCAGTAGCAAGAAGGATCCGAATACCCCTGCCGGCAAAGAAAACACAACAGCCAGTGGTATAATGAAACTTTCATATTGTGCCGCAAGAACAAGGTAAACGAAAATCAATACAACAATAAAAATGTACAATGCTTCATTCCCTCTTCGTGCTTCATCATACGACAATCCCTCCCAGGCAATATCGTATCCTTTCGGCAAGACTTCATCGGCTACTTCACGTACCGCATTGATCGCATCCCCACTGGTATAACCTGGAGCAGGAACACCTCTGATCGATGAAGATGTATACAAGTTGAACCGTGTAATCTCATTCGGTCCCTGTGTTTTCTTCATCTTCATAAAAGCAGAGTACGGAACCATTTCTCCATGATCGTTCTTAATAAACAGATTAAGAATATCCGAGGGTAGTTTTCTGTATTCGGGAGAAGACTGGGTATACACTTTAAAGAAGGTGTTAAACCGAATAAATCCCTGCTCATATGTACTTCCTATCAGGATATCCAGGTTATCCATCGCTTTTCCAATCGACACACCTTTTTGCATCGCTAACTCATTATCTATGATCAGTTCATACTGAGGATAGTTTGCAGCGAAAAAGGTAAACAATCCGGACAGCTCTTTTCTTTTACCAAGTGCTTCCATAAACTCTGCGTTTATCTTATCAAAATCCTGGTAATCAACCGTACTACTCTTGTCCAAAAGTCGTAATGAGAATCCGTCAGAAGATCCATATCCCGGTACTGCCGGAGGTTCAAAATATTCAATTACCGCTCCGAGATCCTTGGTTTTCTCTTCCAATTCCTCAATGATTTCGGTAACAGAGTGCTCTCGTTCCGACCAGTCTTTCAGGTTAATAATACAGGTCCCGGCATTCGATCCCCGACCTTCAGTTAGAATTTCATATCCGGCAAGTGAGGAAACAGATTGAATTCCTTCCACCTCTTCCGCAATGTTCTGTAATTTTCTTGAAATGTCGTTGGTTCTTTCCAGTGTACTTCCGGGAGGTGTCTGAATAATAGCATAGATCATCCCCTGATCCTCATTAGGAATAAATCCTGCCGGAAGATTTTCATTCACCGCAAAAATCCCAAAGGCAAAGGCAATCAACATTCCGTAAGTAATCACTCTCCGGTTTACGATCACTCTCAGTAAACTGGTATATCGACCTGTTACTTTATCAAATTTTCGGTTGAACCAGTCGATAAACATCGTAACAGGTGTTCGTCTCTTTGGTTTACCATGATTATTTTTAAGAATCATCGCACAAAGTACAGGTGTTAGCGTAAGCGCAACAACTCCGGAAAGTACAATCGCACTTGCCATCGTGATGGAAAACTGTCTGTAGAAAATTCCTACCGGTCCCGTCATGAATGCTACCGGAACGAATACTGCAGTCATAATCAGAGTAATGGCGATAATAGCTCCACTAATTTCTCCCAACACTTTCTTTACGGCTTTATAGGGAGAAAGATGTTCTTCTTCCATTTTGGCGTGCACAGCCTCCACCACCACAATGGCATCATCCACAACAATACCAATGGCCAGTACAAGAGCAAAAAGCGTAATCAGGTTTATCGTTAAACCGAATAATTGCATGAACACAAAAGCTCCAATCAGTGACACAGGAACCGCAATTGTCGGGATCAGAGTCGATCGCAAATCCCCCAGGAATAAAAAGACCACTAATGCAACCAGAATAAAGGCTTCTACAAGTGTATGTAGTACTTTATCAATGGAAGCACCTACAAATTTAGAAACGTCATAGTTGATCTCGTAATCCATTCCCGGAGGAAAATCTGCTTCCAGTTCTTTTAGTTTTTCCTTTACTCCATCTATTACTTTACTGGCATTACTCCCGAAGTTTTGTTTCAAGACAATAGAAGCTGCCGGGTATCCGTCTTTATTCGAATAAATATCGAAGAACTCACTCCCCAATTCGACTTCGGCAACATCTTTCAGCTTCAGGACTTCCCCTTCTGCATTAGCACGAATAATGATGTCTCCGTACTCCTCTGGTTTATTGTATCTTCCTTTATAAGTCAATACATACTCAAGCGATTGTGCTGTCTTACCGGAACTTTGCCCCAGACGTCCGGGTCTACCGATCACACTTTGTTCATCGATAGCTTCCATAACCTCTTCTGTCGAGATATTATAAGCCCGCATTCGGTCAGGTTTCAACCAGATACGCATAGCGTACTGACGACTCCCCAGAATCTGGGCACGTCCCATACCGCTAATACGCTGAAGTTCGGGGAGTATATGTACGTTAGCATAGTTATACAGGAATTTTTCGTCTGCATTTTCATCTTTACTGTACAGGTTAACGTACATCAACATACTCGGCTGAATAGGCGTAATGATTACCCCTTCACGTTGTACCAAAGGAGGCAGGTTATTCATCACCTGGTCAACCCTTGTTTTTACGTTAACAACCGCAGCATTGGGATCTGTTCCCGGTTCAAATACGATCTGAATCGTAGCTTCTCCCGCACTGGTTGCGTCTGATATAATGTACTGCATTCCCTGTACACCGTTGATCGCTCTCTCCAAAGGAATTAGGGTTGAGTTAACAAGTACTTCCGCACTTGATCCCGGAAATGCAATGAAAATATTTACCCGGGGCGGTGCAATCTCCGGGAATTGTGAGACCGGTCTTGTATTAATAGCCAGGATACCAAGAAAAATAATGGCTAATGAGATGGCTATTGCAAGAACCGGACGTTGAATGAATTTACTAAACATCTTACTGATTTTTTAGGTTCTTACTCTACTTACTCGGCGTGCAGATCATTCAGATCAGATAACACTTTCTGCTGATCTTCGAACTCGAAATGAATCTTCTGATTGTTCTTCACTTTACGAAGCCCCTCAACCAGTATTTTATCTCCCTCCTTCAAACCTTCTGTAACCACATACAAATGCGGCATTTCTGTCCCGACCGTAATATGTCTTGATTTCACTACGTTATTCGCATCTACTACATAGACGTATTTTTTATCCAGAACCTCATACGTCGCTTTTTGAGGAATCAGAAGGACATCTTTCAGAAAAACGGGCATTAATATATTTCCCGTTTCACCGTGTCTGAGAATCTTATCCGGATTGGGGAACGTTGCACGGAAAGCAATATTTCCCGTTTCATTATTGAAATCAGCCTCGATCGTCTCTACGACCCCGTCCTGTTTAAAAAGCTGATTATTTGCCATCTGAAGTTTCACTTTCAAAAGACTATCTGATTTTACTTGAGTTATATAGTCCAGGTATTCAGCTTCAGGCACATTAAAATATACCCACATATTACTATTATCTGATAACTCGGTCAGTAATTCTCCTTCGTCAATCAAACTTCCCAAACGTACATGAAACCGGTTCATTATTCCATCAAAAGGGGCTCTGATTTCAGTAAAGCCAAGATGTGCTTTCGCTAATGCCAATTCAGCTTTCGCTTTGTCCAGGTTTGCCTTCGACAGCGCCAGTTCATTCTTTGAAACGATATTACTGTCTGCCAGACTTTTTGTATTTCCGAACTCTATTTCTGCAAAACTAGCTTCAGCCTGTGCTTTCTGCATTTCTGCCTGATAGATCAATGGCATGATCTGAAACATCAGCTGCCCTTTTTTTACAAATTGACCTTCATCGACATAAATATTTTGTAGATACCCTTTCTCAAGCGCACGTATATCGATGTGCTGAATGGAGTGAATCTGACAAACATATTCGTGGTAAATTAGCGTATCGCTTTTAACCGGGCTCGTAACTACGAATTTAGCCTCTTCATGTTTTTCGTGTTCTTCGTGTTCACAGCTTGTATAAAGTAACGCGGTGGTCAGATACATGAGAATTGAAATCCTCTTCATAAATTTCTTTGTTTAAATTGATTATTTTTTGTTCTCTCGTGTCTGCAACTTATCGCACAACACATTTTATAATTGAGAATCATTTTATTCGGTAGAAAGTCTCCGCTCTCCTACCTGATGCATTCGGATTTCACTTCTGATTTTTAAATACATGAAACCAAAATACAGGGAAGTAAGTTACCTCCAATAAGGACCTGTAATAACAAGTCTTCAATCAATTAAACAAGAAAGCTACGCCAGCAGTGGAAAAGAATAATTCTGGATACCTGTGATCGGTTAAGTAGGTTTTGCTCAAAATGTACTGCCGTATATTCTGACAAGACAACGACAGGTTCTAAACGAAATAAATCAAGCCCCGGATGACGATCCAGTTTTTTATCAAAACCTTCATTCTCATTTTTCTCTTCCGACTCACCGGAGTCAGAAGAAGAGTCCCAGGGATAGCCTAAAGGGTAAGACGCGTATTGATCCTGATACAAATTCTCTGAATAATGATCGTCCTCCGTTCCATTTATAGATGCGGAAAGCAAAACATCAGAATGCTCAGTTGAAACAACAGTACCAGAAGAATACCCTGTTGAAAAAAAAGAAAAAACAAAGTACAGGGAAACAAGAACTAATGTACTCACCTTATACTCAGACAATTTTCGCATACCTTTTTCTATCACTTGTCTTTTTCTAAGGCAAAGGTATTACAAATTGGAAGTTCCATGCAATCATTTATCATTTTTTTGCATTTAAATTCCTGATATACGTCAACTATTACTTTACGGGACGCCAAAAGTTCTGAAGAAGTATGGTTGTATGCAGTTCGTTCTTTTGAAGTATTCGATTAGTTGTTAGCCGCAGAGTAGATGAAACAAGCCGGGCGTATGGAAAACTTTTTTCCAGTTTATATAGAAACCGTGTTGTTTGAACAAACCCTCCTTTCAGTGTAATCGCATTGGTGTTTATAGTAAAGTCGGGATGATCAAACGTATAAACTTCTTCTATTTTTTCGATCGAAAGACCGGCACTCTCCTGCTCAAAAAAGGAAAGGAACTTCTGTTGTACCTGTTCATTGGGAACGTTTTCTTTTCCCACCATCCGGTTAATCAGATTCAATTCGTTCTGTTTCGTCTTTAAGCGTTCTACGGATGTTGAGGCCTCAATTTTCTTTTCCTCCAACTCGTTATTTAAACCGATCAAATCTAGTGTTACGCTAAATGAACGTTTATAGGCTGCCGCTGCAAGTAGCACAAATACAACTGCCAATGCAAATTTCTTTTGTTTAAAGGAGTATTTCGCAAACAAATTCATCGGATTCGTATTCTTAACGTAAATGAAGCATTCTGTTTTTCCGGATTCCGTTCAAAGTTCAAAATCTCGGTTTTGGCTACCCAGTTTTGTTCGTTGAGCCTGGCTATCCATTCATCAATAGAAGCGGTATTATTGGTAGTGCCACTCACATACACCGAAGACTGCTCAAACTCTGTCTTTACTTTTTGTTTCAGTTTCTTGTCAAGTGGAAAGGTTCTGATCTCCACCAGATTTATTGTAGTTGGAAGTGACTTACCTATTCTGTCCAGATAAAAGGATAGATAATTATGCTTCAAAATTCCACTTGTTGAAATCAACTGATATTTCCTCTTTATTTCCTGATCCAACAAATCTATTTTATTGAGGTTATCCGAATAGATCATTATTTCGTCTTCTATTGTCGCATTCTTTTTCAATAGATTTCCCTGATAGAAATAGTTTGCCAACAATGCCGCTAAAAAGAAAACTAACATAAATAACCCCAGTTTTTCAAACTGACGTTTATCCGAAAAGTTTGCTCTTCGCTTTTCTTTTTCCTGCTCATCCAGAATGGAACAACGGTCTTTTTCGTTTAGGTAATTCCACCCTGCAATTGCACCAAAAACTTCCTGCCCCAAGATATTCCCCAGAAATTCCACCTTCCTGTCTTTCGTATCCGTAGCAGAGAACCCGGTTTGAACATAATTAAATTCAAATCCGGGGACCTTTACAGGAATGGTTTCCAAATCCGGACGGAAAGCTACAAACGGACCTAAAAGGATATCTACAACCTGATCTTTACAAAAGTCAAGCTTTTCGATCACCTCATCAGCCGGTTCTTTCCGCATAAAAGAAACCAAACGAAGATTTGCCGCATCCTGAAAAGCACTTATGAAGTCGCTTTTACTAGCATTGACGATCAGGTTGTCCAAATAATTGTCCTGAGGAGTTACTGTCCTGTTAAGTACTCCTTTTCCAAAGAAGTGAACCAAAACAGGTAATTTTCTATTTACCTGTTTTTGTAAAGCATCCTCCTCTCGATGAGTATCCACTTCGACTGTTATTGTCTTACCCTTTTTTTTCAGTACAGTAAAATGATATACCGGTACTTTCTCCGTAAATTCTACGGAAATCACCTGTACACCAGTTCTTTTATGTCTGAAAAGCTGTGCCATTAATACGTAACTGTCGGACGAATTAGAATGTGAAGTTTTGATTTATCGCGTGTTTTCGAACGACTACTAAGTAACCACTTGATAATCGGAATGCGGGACAAAACGGGAACTCCTGATCCTGTATCCCGTTTGGATTTTTTCTCCAAACCTCCCATCAAAATTACCTCACCGTTTTTTACACGAACCAGGGATTCAAAGGTTTGCGTAGATTTATTGGGTGGTGCGGTCGGATCAGACTGCTCTCCAAAATCGTTTTGCCCAACTGATATCTCCAGCGTGACATGCTCGTCAGCTGATACAAAAGGTTTAATTTTCACTTCAAGCTTTGCCTGAATGGGTGTCCATACTTTCGAGCTTTGGACATTAGCATTGCCAACTACATTGGATACCTGCACCCGTTCCTGTTGGTAGTATCTCTCTTCTCCTATTGCAATAGATGCTTCGTGTCCGTTCAATGTAGATATCTTCGGCGTTGACTCCATCTCAATAACGTTGTTTGACTCCAGAGCCTGAAGAGAAAGGAAAAAGTCCGAAGTCACTTTCCCCAGATTTAAAATCCCAAATCCATTAATCGCATCAATAATGGCATTAACAGAAGTTGAGTTCAGATTCATATCAAAATTCGGAAATATTTCACCGGAAGTTTCCTGATTATTCGCATCCAATGCAGCCTTAATTCCGGTAGAAACCGTGCTTCCTCGTTGCGAATACATAATAATAATATCTATCTGAACCATCGGGACAACCTGATCTATAGAATACAAAAATGTTTTCAGCTCTTCAATTCTACGGGAGGATCCCGATACGACAAATGCATTTAATTCAATAAACTCGAACAGCTCCAAGTCTGTGATCAGGTCCTTTGGTATGGAAGCTTTTACATTCTCAACGGTTCTGTTTTCCAACTTTATTAATTGCGTAGAACGCAGTCCTTCGGATTTCTGCTCTCCGATAATAAATGTTCTGTTTTCAAGCTTATAGGAGTACTTTGTTCCATTCAAAAGTTTCCGCAATAAATCTTCAAAAGAAATATTTTCCACATTTAATGTCGCTTTTCCTTCCGGAACTGCATACAGGAAATAATGTTCGTTCAATTCCTGTGCAATGTACTGTATCAGTTCTCCGATATTTGCATTTTCCGCTTTTACAGTAATTAACCCTTCAGGAGTAGTAACCAACTCAACTCCTTCTGACAAACTGAAATCCGGCATTCCTTTACCTCCGGTAAAATTTCTGGCATTTCTTGCTGTATTTTGAGCCGCATTATCTTTCTCTGCAGGGGACAAGTAATGAATATTATTTTCATCCGTAGTATAATTCAGATCATTAGCTTTTGCAATCATCTCCATAACCTGTTCAAAAGGACGGTTTGCAAAGTAACCGGAAACCGCTTTGTTTTTTATGGAAGAAGCTACTACGACATTTTCCCCCGAAAGTCGTGTAATTTTTTCGGCAACCCGCAATAAAGTATCATTCGATAAATCTACTGTCAGGAATTTATTGGAGTTATTATAAGCAATTTCAGGATCTTTCGGTTGGTATATGGGAACAACTTTCTGAGGTGCCGGCTTCTTTTTAAAAGCCAGAATTGATCCTATAAAATTAATGTTCAACTCATAATTATTGTACAGGAAGACAAAAACATCTTTAACTCTTGCATCAAAAAAGTTATACGAGACCAAGTCCGTCAAAGCAGGATCTACACTCAGATTCAGATTATTCTCAAGCCCTATTGAATTCAACAGATCTGCAAGAGAAATATTGGAAACATTCAACTGTACCTGATTATTCAACCCTAACTGGACATAAGAAAGTGAATCCAGTTTCTGCTCCAGTTGTACAGAAGTCATCTGTGAGAACGATGAAACATGAATGGTAACTACCAGCAGGGCTGTTAGCAACAAATGATATATATTTCGTTTGGTATTCATTATCAGTTTTATTGATTCAACAGAAACGGATATACTTCCTCTAGTGTCGTTACACCTGATTTCCACAAAGAGTCTGCCCGCTCACCAATGCTTTTTATTCCTCTGGTAGTAAGCAAGTCTTCTACTCTCATGTTCTGTTCTTTGATGCAGTTACTTAATTCGTTATCAATGGGTATGATCTCATAAATAGCTTGTCGTCCTTTGTACCCAGTATAATGGCAGCTTTCACATCCTACTGCTACAAAATGTTCTTCAGGAGCATGTGCTCTGTCATACTGCAATGGTAAATCGGCTTCCGAAACAGGCGCCAACATTTTACAATCATTGCAAAGTTTTCGCACCAATCGCTGAGCCACCGAGCAGTTAATTGTGTTGGATAGAAGAAATGGAGGTACTCCCATATCAATCAATCGTGAGATGGTTCCCCAGGCAGAATTTGTATGGATAGTAGACAGAACAAGGTGTCCTGTCAAAGCCGCTCTGATAGCCATCTGCGCTGTTTCACTATCCCGAATCTCCCCCAACATAATGACATCCGGATCCTGACGCAGAAAGGATCTCAAAGCCGCTGTAAACGTCAACCCAATATCTTCTTTTAGCTGCACCTGATTGATTCCTTCCAGCGTATATTCAATAGGGTCCTCGACAGTAACAATATTTCTTTTTTCCTCGTTGAGCAATTTTAACGTGGCATAAAGGGTTGTTGTCTTTCCCGATCCCGTAGGACCTGATATAAGTATAATTCCGTTTGGTTTCTTGATCCCTTCCTGATAGTCCTTTAATTCTTTTTCTGACATTCCTACGGAATCTATACTAATGGAGGAAGCATCATGTCCCAAAATCCTCAAAACAATTTTTTCTCCATGTAATGTAGGAAGTATAGAAACCCGAATGTCAAAATCACCGTATTGGATACGTCCGTCCTGAGGTAATCTCTTTTCCGATATATCCAGATTGGAGCGAATCTTTACTTTATTCACCAGTTCAGGATAATTTTCCAACGGGATTGAATAACGCTCTATCAAATGACCGTCTATCCGGATTCTGACCCTACCCCTATCCTCATAAATTTCAATATGAATATCACTACTTCCTAAGGCATCCGCCTCCATAATGATCCGATCTACAAAATCCGTGTCTGCATTAATTTTCAATTCAGAAGTACCCCTATGCCCCGCATCTGCCTGGCGATAATATGTCCCGAGTGCCTGACGGACAGTTAAAGAGTCTTTCTTCTCCAACACAACCCGTGTTCCCAGAATCACTTCCAGCTCTTCGCGAACCAACTGTTCATCCATTTCCTCATCCAGGTAGAAGTGGTGTACGTCTCCCGATTTATCCTTCGGAACAATCCGGAAATGCCATGCCAACTCCGACTTGAGAGATTGTTGCATTTCCTGCGTAAGTTCTATTTTCTCTTGTTTATCCAATCAGAAAAGAATTAAAGTCCGGAAGAATTAAAAAATAGTTCAGTGGAATATATGCTAACAGAAATAGTGCAAAAAAACCTGCATACGGAACCGTTCCTATCTGGCGGAATCTACTTATCACCAAAGTAAGGATCAACGTAAATAAGGTTCCGAAAATAACAAGAAGCATAAACTCAATATTGTCTGCAACGGGAGTGATCGCTAATAAGAACAGTATATCTCCCCAACCAAAATAGTCCCGAGTAAGGTTCGTCAGTTTTTTATTTCGAAGGGAGACATATAGTGTCAGAAAAAAAAGAAGGGCAACTACAAATAAACCATTAAAGACAATAACTTGTAACCCCTGAGGAAAATGAAAGAAAGTGATTGAAACGAAAAGCATCGGCAATAATAACCAATGCACAGACCTGTACTTCAAGTCCTGATACACCAATACTGAAAGTAGTGAAACGATAATTCCCAAAAACATCAATTGCATATCAATCTTTTTGCACCTCTTTTACCGTCCCTGTCTCATCAACTTCCCAGATATTGAATTTTCCATCTCCGTTGAAATCGACTACGGCTTCGGCCTTGGCCCGGAATCCCGTAGTAGATGATTCGATTAACTCTACTCTGTAATTTGCCCGTCCTCCCTCTGTCACCAATTTATTCGGCACATAATCAATATCACTTAGCTCCGAGGCGTATTTCGAATATTGTAGGAAATAACTATACTGCAAGGTATACACATTATTCAGTGCACTTTGTGCTTCAATAGATTTTGCCCTTGAAGCCACGGCCGTCTGGTTAGGAACAACAAGCATTATCAAAATTCCGATCACTGCCAGAACAATAAGAATTTCGGCAAGTGAAAAGGCTTTAACATGTCCTTTCTTTCGGGTGGTATGTTTCATTTGTCGCTTCATTACTGAATCACTTCACTTAGATTAAACATTGGCAGATACATTGCGATCATAATAACTCCCACAATACCCCCTATCAGGATAATAATAATGGGTTCGATCAGGGTTCCTATCAATTTTGTCTGGTATTCAATATCACTGTTTAATTGTATAGTAACTCTTTCAAATGTAGTATCCAACTGGTTAATCTCTTCTGCTATTTTAACTAAGGAGATAAATCTCCGGTCAAAGATAGGAAAATTAGACAAACCCGCATGTAAACTATTCCCCCTGAGAATTTCTTTTCGGGCGTTTGTCAGTGCTACTTCAATCGGATAAAAACCTATCATTTCCGAGACCAAATCCAAGGACTTCACGAGCGGAGTTCTGGAAACCATCAACAAGCTCATGCTCTGGGCAAAACGAGCCAGATAAATTTTTCTAAATAATTTTCCGAAAATAGGTGCATTTAGTAATAGCTTACCTGTCAGGTCGCGGTACCACACTTCTTTTCTTTGTGTAACGTGAAGTAATACAATGGTTACAATCACCCCTAATATTCCCAATAGGATGTAAGAAAAGTTCTCCGAAAAGGCGATTATTTTCTGTGTTAACCAGGGTAACTCTTTCCCGAATTGCTGAAAAACTTCCTGAAACATCGGAACTACTGTACTGAGCATAAAATAAAGAACCCCAAAAGTAATCATCAGGACAAATGCCGGATACGTAAATACACTCACCATTTGCTTTCTCAACTTCACTTTTTCTTCAAAGTATTTCCCCAATTGGTGGAGCACAATTTTCAGCTTACCTGCTTCTTCACCAATCCGGATACTTTGGTATTCATACGGAGAAAAATTTCCGCTCTTCCGCATGGCTTCAGAAAGGTTATCTCCTTTAACGATGGATTCCTTGATAAAAAGAAAAGCTTCTTTCTTCGCTTTTTTATCCTGCTCTTCAATCAGAATATCAAGGGAGCGTTTTATATCCATTCCTGCATCCAACAATGAAGCAAATTCCGAATAAAAATACTCTTTCGCCTTGTCATTCAGGACAGGTCCTAAACGAATATCCGTATTTAATTTCTCCCAAAGACTAGTTGATTGTTCCATCAGTAGTGTATTCCTGAAACCATTCGTTCATTTTTTCAGCCGGGGTCTGTTTTACCGGGAAGTACAAAGAAAGTGGTTCTTGTTCAATCTGAAAGTGGAACGTAATAAATTTTCCTTTTTTATCGTCAACAACTTCCATTCCGATACAGCCGGTCATAAATGGTATTTCCCTCCCTGCACTTTCACGAATAAGGATCCCTTCTCCTACGTGATAGGCTATCACCGACTGATCAGAAAAAGTAAGGAGGACTATACCCTCTTCGGTAATTTGATGATCCGTCGCTAAAAAGAAATCTTCAAACAGTCTTGCTCTTTCCGTGTACCAGGTTGTGATCCGAGCTTTTACGGCAACCTCATATTGCATCTGTCTGTTAAAAAAAGTAATTGAATTGTACACCATTGCTATAACTATTGAAGTTACAACTATAGCAATGGTTATCTCCATGACTGTAAACGCAGGAAGATGTTCTTTCTTATTTTGGTTACCGGACTTCCTGAACATCGTATTTTCTCAAACTCCAGATTTCGTTTCCTTTTGCATTCTTCAACAAAACAACTTGTCCTGTCTCTAGCTCTTCCACCTCTCTCTTCAGGTAGACCGGTTCTGTCCCTTCCTCCATATCCACATTTCCGTTTTCATAGAGCGATTGCAGTAGCTTCCCCAATATTTCGGCTTTCTGCTCTCCCTCTTCACGTATTTCCTGGAGTGTTTGCTGTGACTGTAGTGTGTTAACATAAATCATTGTCCCGATGGCAACAGAGGTAGCTATCAAACTAATAGCAATTACTACTTCTACAATAGAAGAAGCCTGTATCTTTTTATTCCAGCATGTACTCTGCATCATTTCCCTGAGACAAACAATGATGCTAAACTAGTTATTAAAAAACATACAGCAAAACCTGTAACGGGAAGATATGCCCCCAGCTACCGAATACAAATCATTCTATCCCTATTCGGAAGTAAAAAAAGATTACTTTTACAGCAACCGGAAAGCTATGAGAAAGACTTTTTTCACAAATTTGTTTTTACTGGTTCTTCTGAATCTACTGGTCAAACCTTTTTACATTCTCGGGATTGATGCGGAGATACAAAATCAGGTCGGATCAGCAGCATACGGAGACTACTTTGCTCTGCTTAACTTCAGCTTTCTGTTTAATATTCTCCTTGATTTTGGGATTACAAATTATAATACGCGGACTATCGCACAAACTCCGCATGTATTGAAAGGCTACCTGGGACCAATTATTAGTTTACGGGTACTTCTCTTCATACTATATATTGTTTTTACATTAGCGTTGGGATTGTTTATCGGTTATTCGGATAAACAGTTGTATCTTCTTTCAATTCTTATTCTTAACCAGTTTTTTGTAGCAGTTCTTCAATATCTCAGGAGTAATTTTACGGGATTACATTTGTTCAGAATTGACGCGCTCTTTTCTGTTTTGGATCGACTACTCCTGATCCTGATCTGCTCCTGGTTACTTTGGGGGCGAGCTACCGATTCGCAGATACAGATTGAATGGTTTGTATGGGCTCAGACTTTTTCCTACGGAATTTCAGCTATTTTGGCGCTCCTCATTACTTTCTCACGGATTGGTGTTAGTCGATTACGTATCAAGCCTTTATTTTCAGTAGTAATACTTCGGCAGTCCTTTCCTTATGCATTATTGATTTTACTCATGATGATCTACAACCGGATGGATTCTGTTATGCTCGAACGTATTCATACGAATGGCTCTGTCGAAGCAGGTGTATACGCACAGGGGTACAGACTACTTGATGCCGTTAATATGTTTGCCCTACTCTTTGCCGGACTTTTACTTCCAATTTTTTCCCGAATGCTCAAAAAAAGAGAAAACTTATCCCCTCTTCTGACCAGTTCTTCGCTCGTATTGATGAGTGTCGCAACGATTGTAGGTATCGGCGGACTTTTTTATTCCGAAGCTATTATCAGCGCCCGCTATATAGACGAAATCCAACCCTCTGCTTTTGCTTTCAGTATTCTGATTTTAAGCTTCATTCCGGTATCAGCTACCTACATATACGGAACCCTTCTAACAGCTAACGGAGATCTGAAAAGATTGAATCAACTGGCGATGGGCGGACTTGTCCTCAATTTTCTATTGAATTATTTCCTTATTCCCGACACAGGAGCTTTTGGGGCAGCAATTGCAACACTTTTCACTCAAACAGCAACCGCCTTTGCTCAACTCATTCTAGCCTTTAAAAAATTACATCTCCAACTTAATCTTCCGGCCGTAACACGCTTCTTTATTTTTACGGTAATCTGTTTTGGCACTTTTCTTCTAGCCACTCCCTACCTTCCTTCTTTCAATGGTTTTTTACTCTTGTCTTTCTTGCTTTTCTTAATTGCTATGTTAACGGGAGCTATCCCGGTAAAAGACACACTTAAATTAGTAAAAAAAAGAAGCTAACCACTTATTAAACAACACAGTAAACTATAGGTATAAATACTTATTTTACATATCTCAATTTCCATTTTTTTTCTTTCTAAGTATAAAGCCTATATATTTGATTCATACTTCCTTATTAAAGGAATATGTTCAACATAGCAGTAGTAGTTTTTGGTAAAAAAGACTGTCTCCGGGGTGGTAGGGCAGTCTTTTTTTATGCCCTTTTTTTACGTTTTGTAACTAAAAATGACAAACATCATAATTCCGACGAGTATATGCTGTTTTGTTATAAACTACGTACATATACGTATCTGCTATCAAAAATATATCACTTTCCCGTAAACAGATTATTTTATTTCTCTTTTATAGCTCCCACTTTCTTCGAAAAAGCGGTTATCTCCGAAGTAAATTTGATGAAAAAGAAGTAAAAACATGAAAAGTCTATTGTATCTCATGATTGCCAGCTCCGCACTACTTAGCAGTACTGTAAATATGGATCATGACTCGCACCACAACCTCAAAAAGAGTGTACACCCCTTATCTTTTCAATCCGGTCACGGTACATTAATTGATTCATCACATTTTCAAATGATAACAGAAGACGGTAGCTCATACTCAATGGACTATAACTCAACTCGTTCTAACAAATCAAACTAGTGGGTTTGTTCACAGACCATACAATCTGTTATGTCTAATTTTCTACAGGAATTTCATGGCTTTTTAGTTTAGGTAGCCGCATCATAAAAGTACTTCCTCTCTCTTCTTCAGAATCAATCTCAAGGAATCCATCAAGATTCTCTACAATCTTCTTACATATTGCCAGCCCAATCCCTGTTCCGGAATAACTCTCTCTGGAATGAAGACGTTGGAAAATTTCAAATATTTTATCGTGGTATTTCGAATTAATCCCTATTCCATTATCCTCAAAATACAAAATCCACCCTTCTTCCTCTTCTTTCGCATAAATATTGATAATCGGAGCCTCGTCTTTTTTTCTGTACTTAATCGAATTACTGATAATATTCTGGAACACTTGTCTATATGCTGATGAAGTCCCCATTAACGAAGGAAGTTCTCCGACTTTTAGCTTAACTTCATTCTCTTCAATACTACTTTTCAATAGAATCTTGACGTCTTCTATGACTGCGTTCAGATCAATTAACTCATAATCTTCTTTTTTGATTCTTCCGGCTCTGGAAAACTCCAGCAAGTCGAGAATAATTGTTTTCATCCTTTCAGCTCCGTCTACCGCATACTGAATATACATTTTTCCCTTATCGTCCAGAAGATCATTGTATTTCCTTTCTATCTGCTGTAAAAATCCGGTTACCATCCGCAGAGGTTCCTGTAAATCATGTGAAGCGATGAAAGCAAACTGTTCGAGTTCATTATTAGTCGAAGCCAATTCTCTGACTTTTTTACCCAACTCTTCGTTCAGATGACGAAGCGCTATCTCAGTAGCTTTTCGGTACGAAATATCAGAAACAGCACCAATCATGCGGATAGGACGCCCTATTTCATCTCTGATTACTGTCCCCTTGTCAACAACATATACATACGTCCCGTCTGCTTTCTTAAAGCGGTATTCATGCGACCAGGCATTTTTCTCATCAGCAGATTCTATTATTCGCTTTCTGTCATTGAGAATTCTCTCCCTGTCATCCTCATGAACATTTTCTATCCAAAGCCGAATATCCGGATCCTGATCTGAGCTTTCGTGACCAAATATCCGATAGAATCCCTCTCCCCAGTAAAAAACATCCCGCTCTACGTCCCATTCGTATATCGCGTCATTTGTAACCAGATTTACCGACTGGTAGAGGTCATTACTTCGCTGAATAGAATCGATATGTTGAAAACGTGTGATAATCAAAGCAGAAAACCTGCTCGAACGTTCAAATATTCGGGTTTCTTCATCCGTTGGGTGCTTGGGTTCTTCGTAATAGTTGGCAAAAGTGGCAATAACATTAGATTCTCCATCAAAAACGGGTTGTGACCAACAGGCACCAATCGAAAACCTGGTTGCCAGATCCAAATAGTTGGCCCATCTTTCATCAGCAAATGCATCACTCACGATTACCCGTTTTCTAGTGTAAGCTGCCGATCCACACGATCCGACATTAGGTCCTATCTTTAACCCGTGGATCTTCTCAAGATATTCTTTATCTAGCGAAGGAGAAGCCAGATTATATAAATGCCCCGACTCAACCCTAAGTATTGAAGTTTTCATTCCCGGAAATAATCGTTCCAATCCTGACATATAATAATGGAGTACCTGTTCGAGGGGAACATAACCGGACATCCCCATACCCAGCTCCATCACCTCTTTTTCCAACTGTTCCACTTCCGAAACCAGTCGCTCAGAAGTTACATCTTTAATTGCTCCAATAACGCGATATGCTTTATCCTGATCATTCCTAAGTATGATTGCTTTGTCTTTCACATAAGAATAGCTGTTACCATTAAAGATTCGGTATTCAGCTGCCCATTCTTTTTTCCCCTCTTCACGAATTGCAGAATGAAAAGAATCTAATACCCTATCCAGATCGTCCGGATGAATCTTAGAGTTAATCAAGTCGTTATTATTTCGTAAATCCAATGGTTCAATGTTAAAGAATCGTATGAATCCATCTCCCAGAAATAATTCTTCTTTGATCAGGTCATAATCCCAAATGCTTTCAGAACCTGCCCTCATTAGCATAGAGAAGCGCTCATTACTTTTATTGAGTGCTCTTTGTGTTTCTATAAGATCTGTTATTTCCACACTATTTACCACAACACCACGGATAGCATTGTCTTCGGATAAATTCGTTCCGACCGATTGCACCCAACACCATGTACCATCTTTTCTCCTAAACCGATACGGTGTGGCATTCAGACGGCGACTTGTCTCTAATTTTGCAAACTCCGCTGACAATACCTCCTGATCTCTTGGATGAATAAATTCTTTTACTTTTTTGCCCAGTAACTCATCCTCCCTATACCCTAAAAAGGTTTTAAAATTCGGAGATACATATGTGTAAACCCCACTAAGATCAAGAATAGCAATCATATCAGATCCTTCCTGGACCATTGATTTAAACCTTTTCTCGCTTTCCTTTATTTTTTCCTGCGTTTCCTTTAATTCCTTCCCGTCACGGGCTACACAATACATCCGTTGTTCTTCATCATCCCACTGAGCCGACCATATAACCGAAACTAAATGACCTTTTCGATGTACGTATCGGTTTTCAAAGTTTTTTACTACCAGACCTTCACGGATAAGTTTAGTAATACCTTCTGTTTTCTCTCTGTCATCTTCGAATACAAACTCTATAAACTTTCTTCCCGACAATTCATCAGGTTGATAGCCAAAAACATCCACAGAAGCATTACTCACCCGATCAAAAACACCATCTCCATTTATGGTACATATTACGTCAAGAGATGAGTCCAGAATACGCTGAATCTCTTTTCGGTTCCGCTCAATAATTTGTTGTTTCTTATAGGAATCAGTAACATCCTTTACAGACAAAATATGACTAGAATCCCCTAGATTACTATCAAAAAAAGGGATTTTTGATTTTGCTATTTTAAGAATTAGCTTTTCAGTATTATTGTCTGGTTCAGTGTTATTCATCCCGAACTATTTTTTAGGGTTAGATTCTATTTCTATTTCAAAAGACTCAGCTGTTTCAGATTGATTTAATATTTTATCAATGATAAGGGTTCTTAACTCATTCTCGGTATAATTTAATTTAGACGAGTATTCCTTAATCAGCCTATCAAATGAATTATTCTGTTTAAACAACTCCAGTTTTTCCGTCAATACCAGCATACCTTCCGGAGCAAATTCAAGAATATTCTCTATAGTGTGCAGTAGTTTTTTCTGGGTCTCAATCATTTCCTTTTTCTCTGACATATCTATTCCCAATCCATAGATACAGTTCTCTCCATTGAATGTAAATCGGGAAGCAATAAAATGAATCGGTTTTTGAACGCCTGATTTAGAAGTGAACTCCACATCAATTTCAGTATTTCCTTTTTCCAACACGCGGCTAATTTCTTTTTCCACAACCTCCCTTGATTTCCCTTCAAAAAAGTCCAGAGGAGAAAGATTACTCATCTCCGAATCATTGTATTCAGTCACTTCTGTTAACCGTTGGTTCCACAGCAAAAATTCTCCGGACTGATTAAAAAGAAAAAAAACATTCGGTAACTGTTGAATCAATTGATTGGTCAGATTTTTTTGATCCCGGAGATTTTGCTCTACATTTTTTTGCTCTGTAATATCAATCAACATTCCTTTCAGGTCTATTTTGTCTCCATTTCTTAAAACAGAAACCCGATCCTGAACCCACAAATAGTGCCCGTCTTTATGTCTAATTCTATAGTCAAACACATGGTTCCGGTCCTGCCGGATCTCACTTTGACAAAAACTAACAGCGAACTCTCTGTCTTCCGGATGGAGAATACTCTCCCAAAATTTCACATTTGCCATCCATTCATCAGCGGAATACCCCAAAAGTTTTTCCAATTGCGGACTGATATATGAAAACTCTAATGTTTTTCCATCTGCCTCCCATAAACATCCTCCTACCGAATCAAGCAAATCGCTTAATTTCAACTGCAAATTAGTCAAGTGCAAACCCGCTTCTACTGATGGAGTAATATTTCTAAATACACCTGACACCTTTATCGGTTTTCCTTCTGAATCTTCTTCTAACCGGGCTTTACTTTCAATAATTACCAGTCTTCCGGATTTATGAATGAATTTAGCTCTGATTCCAGAGCTACTCTCATCCGAATAAACTCCAAGCAGGTGCTGCTCACCCTGTTCTTTATCATCCGGATGAATTAAACTCACAACTTTCTGATGATCAAGAACAAAGTCTTCTTTCGAATACCCCAGTATTTTATATATGCCATCCGACCAATAATAATTATCGGTTTTCAAATCAAACTCCCAATATCCGATATCGGCAATCTGTTCTATTTGTTCTAAAATAGCTTCTAAATTACTCTCCATCACATTTTTAGTTGCCTGAAAATTACAAAATTTATCTCTTCGGTTCTAACTTTTAGAAATTTAGGCGTTGTAAAATACTATAACCAATCAACTAGGTACTAGTACCTAATTTAAGGAATTAAACGTTATTCCAATCAAAAAGTCGTAAAACTCCCCGTATTTTTGGTAGTGCAAACACATAAATATCGTGTTTTCATAGTAGTAGTGTTGGAAAAATAGCGAAACAACTCCTGTTGTATCGCTATTTTTATTTTCAGCTACTAATTACGAACTTTTTTTCTCATGATCAATTTTGTTCCTTCTCCCGGATTGGATTTCAATTCCAGATTGATTTCTGCTGCAATTGCTCGCTGCTCCAGATTTTTCAATCCTAATCCCGGTTTAATTTCATCTCTTTGAAATCCTTTGCCGTTATCTTCCACTAAAATAACAAGGTCATCGTCTAACAAATCAAAATTACACTCGATCTGTTTACATTCACTATGTTTGACAGAATTATTTACGAATTCCTGAACCATTCTGTATACGCTATAGTGGTCAACCTGCTCCCAGGCTTTATCAGTAATCAAATCATTAACATTCAATTTCATTTCTACTTCCGTGACAGATCCCAAACGATCAAACATTGCTTTTAAGCCTGCTACCAAACCTTTTTCCAATTCAGGAGGTGTCAGATTATAACACATAGCACGTGTCATATCAAGACTGGTTTTGATCATCGCTTGAGCATTGGCTACTACCTCATCACTTCCCTCTGAAATTCCTGAAAGCTGAGAAACATAAAAATTCAATGCGACAAGGTGTTGAGCCAGTCCGTCGTGAAGTTCCCGCGAAAATCGTTCCCGTTCTCCTTCCAGCGTTTCTTCAACGATCTTCAGTTTCTCCTGCTCAAATAAATACTTCTCTGTTTCATTTTTTATAATGATCGTATAAACTTCCTCACCTCTGAATGTAGTTCGCGCTGCCAACTGAGAAACATACAATACACTTCCATCGGCTGTGATGTGCCTGAATTGACTTTCCCTCTGATTTTTAACGGAATATTCTACTTTTCGATCAGATTCGTCATCAGCAAGAAAATCAGTCAGCTTCATCTGTCTGACATCTGGTAATGAACACCTGTACAAGTCAAGAAAGGCATTATTCGTTCGAAGCACCTGTAGCGTATCATTCACCAATAAAATAGGCAACGGACTCGCTTCAAACAATAAACGAAATTCTTCTTCGGACTGGATTAGTTGCTGAACATTTCTTTTTCGTTCTATAGAATAATGAATGGACTTCACCAAAATATTAGTGTCACTATTCCCTTTCAGAATAAAATCCTGTGCACCCTTTTTAACGGTTTGCAAAGCAACATCCGTATCACTCATCCCTGACATAACAATAATGGGAACCGAGTGAAATTTCTCGGATGCAAACTCAAATGTTTCCAACCCTGAAAAATCCGGTAAAAACAAGTCTAATAGTACAATATCGGGAACACTATCAGCAAGCCCGTCTACTGCCTTCTGCAAACTTTCAAACACGACAATATTACGACTTGAGAAACCTGAAAAAACGAGAAGTTCCTGCAAGAGAAAAGCATCTCCCGGATTATCCTCAATAATCCAAACTGTTATCAGTTCATTATTCCGCGTCATCATTCCAATACTCTTTTATCATTTAACTCTGCCCATATTGTTGTACCGGTCAGATCTGATTCTACCCAGATTTTACCTTTGTGAATATCAACAATTCGTTTACAAATTGCAAGTCCCATTCCTGTCCCCTCAATTCCCATTGCATTTTCACCCCTCTGGAAAACCAGAAAAATTCGCTCAAAATCCTTTTCCTTAATTCCTAATCCATTGTCTTTCACGTAGACCTGAACCTTACCTTCTTTCTTTTTCTGTATAGCGCCTATTTCAATCACCGGGTTCTCCGAATCATTATATTTAATGGAATTACTAATCAAATTTTGCATCAGTTGATTTAGCAACATACGTCCACCTTTTACCTTTGGAAGTGGTTCATTTATAATTATTGCTCCGGAGGTTTGAATTTCATTTCTTAGTAACACTTTGACATTCTCCACAATTTCATTCAGATCAACTTCCTCTCCTATTAGTCCTCTGCTGTCAATTCTTGAGTAAGCCAATAAATCATTTAACAATCCGGACATTCGCTTTGCTGCATCTGTAGAAAACTTGATATACTTTCCCCCTTTCTCATCCAACTTTTCTGCATAGTTACTCTCCAACAAAGTCAGGAACCCTGAAATCATCCTCAGCGGTTCCTGTAAATCATGGGATACAATATGGGCAAATTTTTCCAATACATTATTGGACAATTCCAATTCTTCTGCACGATCCTTCAATTTTCTGTTCAGTTGCTGTAATTCAAGCTCTGTCCTTTTTCTCTCAGAGATATCTCTGGCGGATAAAACAATAACATTCTCTTTCGTAAAATTAACTCCCGTCCAGGATAACCAGACGACTCTTCCTTCTGCTGTTTTCACACGGTGTATCAAGTGATTACCTCCATACCCTTCTTTAAGAGATTGCAAGAATAACTCCGTATTCTCCCTATCCTGGTCAATCGCAAAATCAACAATACTCATTTCCACCAATTGATCCGGCATATATTTAAGCACCCTGCCCAATGCCGGGTTAAACCAGATTGGTTTACCATCTTCTTTAATGACACAAAAAATATCTTTTGAAATAGAGAAAATCGTCTGGTACATTTCCTCTTCATTTCGCCGCTTTATATCTCCGGCCCACAAAGGAATTACTTCGTGAATGGATTTCAGTTTCTTATCCCGCATGGTAACATTTTTTACCAAAAGGTTCAGAATACCTACCAACTCCCCATTATGCACCAGCGGTATGGCAACCAAACGTCTTATGCCACACATCATCAATACCTCTTTTCTCACGAAGTTTTCTTCCTCCGAAATATCTTCCAGGACGTATTCGGTATTACCATTCCCAATATTCTGGAAAAAAGAGTCCGAAGAGGATATAAACGTTTTTTTCAACGATTTGAAGCATTCCTGGTCTACCTCTCCGCTGGTATAGTAGTTTTTCAGATAAAAAGACTCTTTAGTTAAAGTTGGAATCCAAAGTTCCGCTGCCTCTGAATTCGTCTCTTCCGCAATGATTTTCAATATACTGGAATAGGCATAAGATGTACCTGTACTTCTAAGCATATCCAATACTTTCGACTTAAACACAACTAAACGTTGTCTTTCGACCTCCTGGGTCACATCACGACCTATTGCAAAAATCAATTGCTCACTTTCAACCCACCTGCCTGACCATTCGATATGAATAAGATCTCCCGACTTTGCTACAATGCGATTTACAAAGTTATATATCGCACCTCCTGATGTTTCACCAAACTGATTCTGTGTTATGGTAACATCATCCAAATACACAATAGAAAAACAGGACTTTCCGTGTAGTTCTTCCGGTTTATATCCCGCTATAAACTCGAATGCATTATTCACCTGGACAAAATCTCCATCTTTTGAGATGGTACAAATAATATCCACTGACTGATCTAAAACAGTTTGCTTGAAAACAAGTTCACTATTCAGCTTTTTATTAGTTTCTTCCAGCTCCTTCTTAGCTTCATGTTGAATCGTTACATCTCTGAAATTTGCGATAAACAACAACCTACCCTGATTATCATGAAAAGTTGTTATCAGAGCCTCTACCCAAATTATTCCACCTTTCCCATAATTCATCCGGATATGAAATACTGCCGCATCGTCTTCTCCCCTGATAATACTTTTTATCAGCTCGTCTCCCTCTGTAACATCTTCATAAAAAATAATCGACCGGATATCCAGTCCTTCCAGAACTTCTCTCGGATACCCCAGTACCCTGCCCGCCGAAGGGCTTGCATATTCTACAATTCTACGCTCATCATATATAAGTATTCCATCATGAGAATTGCTGAGAAGCGCCTGATAAAAACTTGGATTTTCTTCTATTTTCCTGTTTTTCTTTCTCCTTCCTTTACCAGAATCTTTACTTTCCTGTTTTCGTATCTGACCTTTTATGATTGCATATAAAATAAGTGTAGTCGCAGAAATAAAGAAAAAGCCCTTTATGTTTTGGAAATACGTAATACTCTCGACATCCTCATCTCCAAAAATAACTTGAGCCAAAGAATCACTGAAATATATCCATATCAAACCTGTAACTAAATATCCCAGAGCTATTTTCTCGGCTAATTTCATTTATTTTTTCGAATCTATTTCCTGGCTGAAAGTACAACTTTGATTCATTGTTTGCAAACTATTTCATGCTTAAAATCTCCTTCTTTATCTATAGATAATTATGATACTGTTTTATCAAATTCCTAATCCACAAACCCTTTTTCTATCATTTTTCACTTCTCATTTTTGTACGAAAATTTATAAAACACTATCTCTCCAGAAAATTACATCCTACCGCTTTCCGATACTATTCAATTTATTAGCACATTTGCAGCATGGCATTATTGGAATTGTTTATCGGGTATATAAAAACAACTTCTCCTCTCGAATTAACCGCAGTATTTACGAGTCTCACTTATGTAATACTTGCAGCAAGAGGCAGTCGGCTTTGCTGGTACTTTGCCTTTGCATCTTCTGCTATTTATATGAGTTTATTCTTTGGTGTTCAGTTGTATCTGGAATCCATTTTACAACTTTTTTATGTTGTCATGGCTGTATATGGTTTCCTATCCTGGAATACAAACAAGTCTTCCGGGAAAATAAAAAAATGGCCTGCAAAATACCATCTTATTAATGCCGGTTTGAGTCTTCTGGCGACCATATTTCTCGGCTACTTATTCTCTTCTCTAACCGATCAGTCATCACCTTATATTGATGCCTTTACAACTACATTTAGTCTTGCCGCAACTTTTATGGTAGCTCAAAGAGTGCTTGAAAACTGGATTTACTGGATCATCATTGATGCCGTATCTACTTACCTTTATTTCTCAAAAGGACTGGAGATTAGCGGAATGTTAATGTTTATCTATACAATACTCGCTGCTTTTGGCCTCTTCCGGTGGTACAAGCAGTACCAATTACAAAGCATATGATACGAATTGTGGTAACCGGTCCTGAGTCTTCAGGAAAAACGACTCTTGCGACACAACTTTCCCGGCATTTTAATTGCCCCTGGATTCCTGAGTATGCACGTGCGTTTTTGTTAAAGAAAAATGGAAAATATGTTCGGGAAGATCTGGAGATCATTCTGGAAGGTCAACTGAAATCCTGGGAAGAAGTAAAAGAAGTACCTCTTGTTATTTACGATACTGATACAAGCGTGTTGAAGATTTGGCACGAGTTCAAGTACGGCACGAATAATCCGGTCATTGATTTGGCATTTTCGCAACAAAAAACAGACCTTTTTCTCTTGTGCAAACCGGACATTTCGTACGAGGAAGATCCTTTACGGGAGAACCCTAATGAGCGGGATGAATTATTTTCACTTTACGAGAGTTTACTTGCCCCTCACAAAAACAAAGTCCGCATAATAGACGGAGAGGGGGAAATCAGGCTACAAAAAGCAATTGATGCGGTTGCTATGATTGTTCAATCTCCAACATCTCTAGGTTGAGTGGCTTTGATAAAAAAGAACGAACAAAATCATACTGATCAATACGTTCTATATCCCGAGGGTTTACAGAAGAAGATAAAATATAAACTTCCGGAGAAAGCTTCTGTTCCACGCACGAATTGACAAACTCCCATCCTGACATCAGAGGCATATTCAAATCCAGAAGAATCGTATAGTTATCTCCTTTTTCATTTAAAAAGTGTAGTGCCCGATTAGCATCTTCAAACGCCAGAACCTCCATTTCTATTTCTAAACTATTTAATATTTCCCGGGTCAGAAAAATTGATACCGGATCATCGTCTATAATTATTATAGGTCTATTCGCTTTCATATTCTCTGAAGGTTAGTTTTACATTCGTTCCCAAGTCAGGTATACCGGTTATTTCTACCGACCCTCCTAATAATTCAACTTGCTTTTTCGTTATATACAACCCAAGTCCTTTCCCCTGACTTACACTAGGATGAAACCTTTTGTACATACCGAATATATCCTGTCTATATTTATTAGTATCCAAACCAATACCATTATCCTCAATCAGGACTTCCCATGATGATTCTTCCGGTCTGTCTTTAAGTACAGCGCTTACTTTTAAAGGGCGGATTTCTGACCTAAACTTAAATGAATTTGACAATACATTTTGAATAATACTCAGAAAGTACGCCTCATTCGTCCTTATACATGCTTTTTTTACTCGTTCATCCCTCACAGAAAGTTCTTCTTTTCTCACACCTATTTCACCTGCAACTTTTTCTATAGCAGAAAATGGGTCTACCTGATCTTTAAGCAGTTCAGGACTTATATTCAAAGATAATATTTTTGTTAAATCCTTCACTACTTCATCCAATTGTTCTGATGAAGTGGCAATAAGTTTAGTTATATCACGGCTTTTTTCTGAACGTTCTTCCACACTATCCAAAAGTCGGGACAAGCCAATTACATTAGCCAGAGGAGAGCGTAAATGATGAGAAATGATATAACTAAACTGCAACAGTTCCTCATTCTTCGCCTGCAATTCTTCAATTTTCAGACGTAGCAGATGTTCTTTACTTTCAATCTCTTCGAATAACTTCTTTCGCTCTGTAATATCTCGTATAATAGACTGTGTACCCGTCACTTCTCCATCTTCCTGCAACCCTCGGGTACGACATTCAAACCACCTTTCTTCGCCAAAACTGGTTGCAGGGAACTCTATGTATTCCGGAATACTAACTCCCTCAATACATCTTGAATAAATTTCTTTTACATAGTTTCGGTAATCTTCTCTGACAATATCCATCACTGAAATCTTCCCGATCTGAGATCTGGAAACGGAAAAATACTCCAAAAACTTCTTGTTAGCGAACGTAATTACCCCCTTCTTATTATCAGTGCAAATAGCATCCTGAATATTATCCAGCAAATCCAAATATTTCCTTCGACTCTTCGCCAACTCATTCTCCGTAACCTTCCTTCTCGTCGTATCATTATGTTTTATTAGAACCCGATTCGACCCATCATCCAGTAATGAAGCTGTAAAATTATACCAATTCGTTATTCCTTTATCTACAATCATGTACTCCGTCTCAAACCAGGGTTCTTCGTGTGCCATCACTTTCTTTAACCCAACCAATAATTCATTCGGTAAGAACCCTGAAAAACACTTTTCCCCTACACACTCCAGATAATCCTCTCCTACTTTCGGACACCGTAACTCTTCACCATCGTGTATAATAAGCAAACTGTCCCAAGCTGAATTTGTAAACAAGATTACTCCCTGTGGATTCAACACAGCAATCCTTGATGTCATTGTAGACAAAATGGACTGATTAAATTTCACGCTATTTTTTAATTCCTCCTCTTGTTTTTTCTTCTCCGTTATATCAAAACGAACCGATAAAAAACGTTCAACACCTCCTTCACTATTATAAATCGGAGATATTGTTGTGTCCACCCAATATAGTTCTCCGCTCTTTTTCCGATTACATATTTCACCTCTCCAAACCCCTCCTCCTAAAATTGTCTTCCACAAATCAACAAAGAAAGCCTTAGGGTGATAGCCTGAATTAATAATTGAATGTGTTTTTCCCAAAAGTTCCTCCAGAGGATACCCGGAAAATTCACAAAATAAATTATTAGCATACAGAATCTGCCCGGTGTAATTTGTTATCGTTACAATTGCCGATTTATTCAACGCGTTCTGAAGTGACGTAAACAAGCTGGATACGGAATAGTGTCTTCCTCCAATGGTTTCTTCAAAAATTAAAAACCCCAGATGATTTCCTCCTCTGTTCACTTTACTAAAATCATGGAATTCCAACACTCCCACTTCTCCGATTTTAGGAATGTACACAGGATAACTACCTTTCCAGGATTCACCAAACGATTGAGCAACCCGTAACTCTCCGTCCCGTATTACCCGATATCCTTCCGGGATGTAATCCAGCCAGCTAAACGGACTCTTCTGTTCGCAAATTTTGCTAAAATTCTTTTGCAAAACAGGTTGAATATCTTCCTGAAGAAAATCAAAATTTTCTCCACTAAACCCATTTACAAAAAAGCAGTTACAATGCTCCTGAACAAGCCTTTTTAACTCCTCGCCACTAACAGACATGTACTACATTTTTCTTAACCATATTACCTTTCACTATTTTTTTGTCACACGCACCATATCTTCTACAGATCCGAATCAGAACTCGCCTCACCCCATCTCATTTTTAACAGGTATTTCCTGTAACCATCAACAACTTCTGTTTCAGCTCTACAACTCCTTAAGTTCAGCATAGCAACACAGCATCGAAAAAAAACGTACTCCTATTGTTTAGTTTATAGGAATACCAGTAGTTTAAGAAGTAATTTCCGGTAGCAAAAAACACCAACAATTGTTGTATTGCGACTACTTCAATACAGTATGCAATTCGTTTTTTAGATTGCAAGTTTACTGAAAGCAATTGAAGCATCGTAATCAACTCTGGTAATTTTTGTAGTCTACTAACTTTATCAAAGTCCGGCTTGTTCGAACAAACATCCATTAATCTTACAATAAAAAAAATGACTTTAATCAGGAATCCAATAGAAAAAAAGCATCCTTTCTTACATTCCTATAAGATAACGTAACCGTTTTTTTTGCTCTCTAAGATCCTGTACCATATCTTTTCTGTCTCTCATCAATATTGTAAACCTAAGCTTCAATGTTACATGACGATAATACTTATGGATTGAATATGCCAGAATTCCGGAAACAGGCAATGAAACAAAATAAATCAGTTTTCCCCACCAGGGAAATAAAAAGAAGTGATCCCAAATCGCAATATACCCTATATAAAAAAGTGGATACAGAATAAAACCGATCAAAACAGCCAAAGGAGCATAATACTCAACTTCTTTTGTCATTAATGGAATTATCTTATCTGTTAGTTTAAACTGAAGTCCATTATGAATTACCCCGTATGCAAATACCGGAGCCATGATAACCAGACCGAAAAATGAAAACAACAATTGTCGTAAAAACATCACTGACCGAAATCTTCTATCTAAAAAGTCTGCCTTCAGGGCAAGATGATCCGTCTGCCATTTTATCTCTTCCACTAACTGTCTTATCTCCAACATTCTTTCCGGATTATAAATAGAAACCCCATATAATCCATCCCTGATCTTTTTCAGCAATTCAAATTCATCTTTCTCGCTTTTCAGGTACTTTGATGTCAGGATGTCCCGTACCTCTTCTAACAAATAATCATGCAATTTATCCTCCGTCGTTACCAAAACACGCTCCATTCTCTCTCTGAAAAGAGCTGTTAAACTTCTGGATGTCGCAATAAAATCACTCGTATAATCTTCCAAATACTCTGCCGCAACTATAGGTTCATCAGCTGCAACTAATACGGAGCTTCGGAAGCGTTCGGGACGAGAATAGTTTAATCCTAACGGAACTATTTTGACCCCTAATTTTCCACCGTTCCTCTTCTCTGCTTCCAATGCGATTCTGGCTGCTCCTGTTTTTAATTTCCTTAGAATACGCTCTTGATAGCTCGTCCCTTCCGGAAAAATCACAATCGTTTTACCTGCTTCCAGCAACTGATAACACTCCTCAAATGACTGATCGTTACTAACTCCCTTAGCCTTGCCTTCTCCTGCCCTGTTTATTGGAATCATATTAAGCTTACGGAGAATTTTCAACCGGAATCCCGAACTGAAAAATGCCGATTTTGCCATGAAATAAATGGGTTGTCTGCACACAAATCCAACTACCCATGCGTCCATTAATGTGTTCGGGTGATTTGCAATGATTAATAACGGTCCCTTCTCAGGAAGATTTTCACGCCCTATCATACGAATTTCCTTATAGTAAATTCGTATGCCGATGCCAACTATAAATTTCAGAATTCGATAAAGCATCGCGTGAAGTTAATATAAATTTGGAATTTGTAACGTTGCA
>NZ_CFIGVI010000007.1:0-27370 GCF_984588085.1 Wandonia sp. | reverse complement strand
CCTGTATTATCTGATATACAGATCAATAATTCATCTCAGTCTGTTCAACTACATCCGGGTGAATCCTTTTCGGTTTCCGGGAGCGTTACGGACAACAAAGAACTAAATCAGTTAAAAATTGATATTCATCACGATTTTGACGGACACTCACACAAATCCATGACTACACGCTATGAAGAAATCAGGATTAGTGACATATCAGGGACTTCGTTTTCGATTAATGAAAGCTTTACGATACCTGACAACGCATCTTCAGGTACGTATCACGGAACCATCACATCCTTAGATAAGGAGGGAAATCAGTCTGAAAATAAACTTTTCTATTTTGAGGTCATCAATCCTGAGCAGCCTGTCATGAATCTCACTGTCCCCGCTTCAGTTACAGCTGGAAATGATCTGGTTATAAGCGGTACAATCACCGGAACAGTCTTCTTATCTCAGGTATTTGTAAAAGCAACCTCCCTTTCCAGTGGTAATACATTAATCAATGAATCTTACTCTATTGCTTCCTCTGAATTAATGACCTGGGATGCACAAACAGACGGGAACTTATCTATTCCTATTCCCTCTGGTGAGTCCGGGCCTGTAAAAATACGAATCCGGGCAGAGGATAGTAATGGAAATAATACTATATTTGAACAACAAATAGTCGTTAATTAATAATTTCTCTCAGCTTGCACAATATCCCTCGGCAGTTTAGTTAGAGGGATTTTTTCTTTGTAGAGAAGTTAGATAATAATTCAAAACCGATATGACAGGGAAAGAGGAGATACAAAAAGATTGGTTCAAAGATTGGTTCAATACCCCCTATTATCACATACTTTATAAAAACAGGAATAATGAGGAAGCCGCCCTCTTTATACGCAATCTTGTTCAGTTTCTGGAAATTGATAGTGAAAAAGCTAAAATTCTTGATCTTGCCTGCGGTAAAGGAAGGCATAGTATCTATATGAATTCATTGGGGTTTGATGTCAAAGGAGTAGATTTATCGGAAGAAAGCATCCAGTATGCCTCTCAATTTGCCAACGATCGCCTTTCCTTTGCTGTTCAGGATATGCGCGAACCGATGCAGGAAAAGTTTACACATATTTTTAATCTTTTTACCAGCTTTGGTTATTTCGATTCTCAGGATGATAATCAGAAAGTCATGCACGCGATCGATTCCATGTTAGACAAAGATGGTATTCTCGTTATTGACTTCATGAATAGCCAAAAAGTTATTCAGCAACTGGTCAAAGAAGAAGAGAAAACCATTGATTCCATTTCCTTTCACATCACCCGTGAACATGATCACCAACACATTTATAAGCATATTCGCTTCAAAGACAAAGAACAAGACTTTCGTTTTTCAGAGCGGGTACAGGCATTAACATTGGATGATTTTTCCCGCCTAACTAATGCAACTGGTTTGCAAATAATCCGTACCTTTGGCGACTTTAGCCTGAACCCGTATCACCCGGAGACTTCGGACAGGCTGATAATTATAGCTAAAAAACAAGAATGAGTGCATTTTGGGGAATTACTTTGCTGATTCTGGCTGTTATGTCAGGCGCAGTATTAGTATTAGTGTTAGGGCTGAAGCAGAAAAACGGATCATCTTTAATTAAACCTCTCTTATCATTTAGTGGGGGATTTCTTATTTCCATTGCATTTCTGCACTTTATTCCCGCCATCTATTCCAAACACACAGAATCTATTGGCGTATACATCCTTCTGGGATTTCTTATCCAGCTATTTCTTGAATATTTCTCAGGAGGGATCGAACACGGACATGTTCACCCAACAAAAAATGGCAATGTTCCTATTGTTCTTTTTATCAGTTTGAGTGTCCATTCCATTCTGGAAGGCATTCCTTTAGCTGCGGAGTTTATTCCGGACGCATTGGGAGTTCACGTTCATGACCATCACGGACATAGTCATAGTCACGATTCGGGGCACAGCCTATTGTTTGGTATCATATTTCACAATATTCCCGTAGCTATAGCGCTGACTACCATGCTAATTCAAAGTGGTTGGCAGCGATGGTCTACGTTATTGATTTTATTTATTTTCTCACTTACAGCCCCTCTTGGTATTCTAATTGGGATAAATGCACCTCATCTTTTCAGTGGATATACAGCAGATATTATTCTAGCCATAGTCGTTGGGATGTTTCTTCATATTTCAACTACAATTATCTTTGAGACTTCAGAAGGACATCGTTTCAATCTCATGAAACTAGTCACTCTTCTAGCCGGAGCCTTTTTAGGTTTATGGTTTCACTAAAGCTTCTATATAAAGTAGTCCATACAAGCTGACAAAAATCATTTTATACTCTCCTCTGTCTGGCGACCTTTGCACAAATTTTTTCAGACATGAAATCAGGTATTGTAGAATTGATGGCTCCTGCCGGGTCATACGAAGCTTTAACTGCCGCCATACAAGGCGGAGCAAATTCTATTTACTTCGGAGTAGAACAATTGAATATGCGTACCAAGTCAACGCATAATTTCACGATCAATGATCTCTCAAAAATTGCAAAAATCTGTAGTGACCACCAACTGAAAAGTTACCTTACATTAAACACAATTGTCTACGACCATGACATCAGGCTCATGCAGCGGATTTGTGATGAAGCTCAAGCAGCAGGAATTACTGCAATTATAGCTTCTGACCATGCCGTAATGAATTATTGCAGAAAAATCGGAATGACTATTCACATTTCGACTCAAACCAATGTGACCAATATCGAAACAGTCGAGTTTTACTCTGTTTATGCAGACGTAATGGTACTTTCTCGAGAACTGAGTCTTCTACAAGTTGAGGCGATAGCAAAAGAAATAAAAAGACGTGATCTGAGAGGACCTTCCGGAGAATTAATTCGATTGGAAGTATTCGGACACGGAGCCTTATGCATGGCTGTTTCAGGAAAATGTTACCTGAGTCTCCACTCTAATTTCTCTTCGGCTAACCGCGGAGCCTGTATTCAGAATTGTCGTAAAAGCTACATTGTTACAGATAAAGATACAGGACAGGAACTTGAAGTTCAGAATGAATATATAATGTCTGCAAAAGATCTGTGCACGATCAACTTTTTGGATCAGATTATAGATGCCGGAGTCTCCGTTCTTAAGATCGAAGGTCGAGGTCGAAGTGCTGATTATGTCTACAAAACAACACGTTGTTACAGGGAGGCTATTGACTCCATTTCCGAAGGCTCCTATACGAAAGAGAAAGTTGATGAGTGGGTACAGGAGCTTGCAACTGTTTTTAACCGTGGCTTTTGGGATGGTTATTATCTGGGGCGTCTCATGGGGGAATGGAACGATGAATATGGTTCAAAAGCAACTAAGCGAAAAATATATATTGCCAAAGGTGTTACGTATTACAGTAAAAGTAGCATTGCTGAATTTCAAATGGAAGCTCATGACCTGAAAGCAGGTGAAAAAGTCTTAATCATAGGACCTACAACCGGTGTTATTGAGTGTATAATACCGGATCTGTTTGTTGAAGGAGAAGCGGCTGAGAAAGGAAGTAAAGGTGATCGGGTCACCTTTAAACTGAGTAAAAAAATAAGGCCTTCCGACAAACTTTATAAATGGGTAGATGTATGATCCGCGTATCTCAACTCCATGAAAAGTGTATTGGGTGTAATGCCTGCGTTGAAGTTGATCGTTTTCGATGGCGGATTACACGGGCAACAGGAAAATGTATCCTGATAGACGGGACGATGAAAAAAGGGTGGTTTTCTGCTTTAGTCGGTGACGATGAGTTACCAACAATTGCATCTGCAGCAAAGCACTGCCCTGTAAATATCATTAAGTTCGAGAAGGTTTAGCTCACTTTTTCCTGAAGAAAAACACAATTAAAACCGGCAACAACAACAAGTCTGCTATTACAGCAAACACAAGACTTAATGAGACCAGAAGCCCCATGATAAAAGTCCCCTCGAAATCAGAAAAGAGCAACATCAGGAATCCACTACTGAGAATCAAAGTAGTTAAGATGATTGCTTTACCTGTAGAAACGTATGTCACCCGGAGAGCCTCAAGCGTTTTCTTACCCTTATTTAACTCTAGTTTGAATTTACTTAAAAAGTGAATGGTATCATCAACCGCAATACCAAATGCTATAGTAAAAACAATTGCAGTTGTAATTTTCAAATCGACACCCATAAATCCCATAATTCCGCCAATAAATAATAAAGGAAAAATATTAGGGATCAATGCTATTATAACCATACGAAAAGATCGATACAATACTCCCATTAAAAGTGCTATAATCGCACTGGCCAAAACCAGCCCCTGCATCATACTTGAGGATAAAGTCCGCATATTTACATCCAGTAAGTGTGCCGTACCGGTTATTACGGGTCGGATACGTGTAGTATCTACTTCACTTCTAATAAAATCAAGTAATTCCTCATTCTTTTCCGTTACAATTTTATTTCCCCAATCCGGAATCCCCCCACTTATTCGAGTCATAAGTCCTGTAGAATCGATAAGCATTGCCAGCAGTTCATATCCTTTCGCCGTAGTCACCCTGTGAATTCTGTTAAGTTCCCTATTCGACTCTGGTAATTTGTACCAATCCTTTTGTCCTGCGTGCAAGCTTCTGTTTGCTACTTTCAGCATCGAAGGCAAAGAATTAATTCTACCTACTCCGTATTCCTCCTCCAGGTATTCTTCTATTCTCTGTATCTCATTCAGCACCTCTTTATCCCAGAATGATGTCGTGCTATCTACGAGTTCAATGGCCAGTTCAAATGGCCTGATTCCTCCATAATGCTTATCCAGGTAGTTAAAATCCTGCTTCATTGGTGCATCTTCCGAAATATCATCCATCAAATAATTATTTGTCTCAATTTTTGAAATTCCGTAAACAGCGACAAGTCCAAAAATTAGAAAACCAACCGGAATCCATTTACGATAGATCAACGTATACCGAAAACACTTTGAAAGAAAACCAAACCAGACAGGCGTGTTGTATTTACTCTCTCGAACAACTTTTGGAGTACGTGTAAAAAGAAACAATACCGGTAAAACAAAAAACGTCAGTAAAAAAGCCAATAAAACACCTAAAGCCGTGTACATCCCAAAAACCTGTATCGGTCTGATTCCTATTAAAAATAAGGTTGCAAATCCTACAGCAGTAGTAACTGAAGTCAGAAGTGTTGCCATTCCGATTTCTTTCATCGTATTCTTAATCGCCGGAATTTTTTCCATCCCTTCTCTCAGGTTGTCAATATATTTACTAACCATGTGGATAACGTCAGACATGGCAACGACAAACATGATGCTAGGTAAAACAATCAACAATACATTAATCGGCTCGCGAAAAAGCCCCATCGCACCGATCACCCAAATCAATGCCCCGAACAGAACAACCTGAGGCAGTAAAATTCCCCAAACAGAACGGAACGCGATAAAAAGAAATAAAATAACAAGAACAACAGACAACGAAACAAATAGCATCATTTCGTTCTGCATTTTTTTGACATAGTATTGTTGTCCTACAGCCCTACCTGTAAGACGAATCTGATCAAAATTATATCCGGATAAAGTTTCCCGAATATCAGCTACCATTGTGTCACATTTCTCTTTTCCTATATAATCTCTATGTTTCAGGAACACACACAGTGACCTGGCATCAGAAGCAATAAATCGGTTAACTAATTCAGGATGGCTGAATATACGGGAGGAATCCTTGTCCAGCCTGAGACTGTCCAGATGTAAATATGGGATCTGCATCGTAACACCTCCCGGTAACAAACGTAATTCTTTAAGCGTCGTTAGAGATACTACCTGCTCTACATATCTTGCTGCTTTCAATTCACTGGATAACGTTTCTATATCTTTCAGAAAGTTCTCCTCGAAAACACCTGACTCCCTTTCTATTGCCAGTAAAATAAAATCATTGTCGGAGGAAAATCTTTCCCTGTAGTCAGCAAAGAAATCGGCTTCGCTATCACCTTTAGGCAGGAAGTCCTCAAATTCGTAAGTAAACTCAAGGTGTTTCCAATTGTATAAAAAAAAGAGGGTCAGAGAAGTTAACACCAAAATAATCCATCTGGAATATTTTTTTAACTTTTTTTCACCAACCTTTTCAGTAAAGACTTCGTCTATCATTGCGGTAAAACTATATAACATTTCAACAACTTCATCTATGAAGTGTTGAGAATAAAACAAGCTAGGTAAAAATAAGTTTTTAACTTTAAGACAAAAAATTAGACTATGAAAAAACGTGTACTATTACTTTCAACACTTGTAGCATTAACTGGAGTGACTCAGGCACAGACCTGGTCATTTTCAGACGAAGCTACCATAGGAGGTGCAACACAGATGTTTGTTGTTGATTCAAACGCTGTAAACTATTCAGCCAGCACAGGAAGTGCTCAAACCTGGGACTATTCCCAATTAGGAGGCTATACCAGTAATGATAAAGTAATTGATGTATTGGATGCTTCTACAAGTCAACATGCTTCCAGCTTTCCTTCTTCTACATTTAATATGATTATTCCCGGATACATGGAGATGTTTTATACAGCTAATGCTTCGGAAAAACAAGGACAAGGTTTTGTATTGAATATTGATGGTGTAGGAGAAGCTATTATTGAATTCAATACAAACAATCAACATTTGATGAACTACCCGATGGCTTTAGGTTCTTCTTTAAATGATGCTTTTGAAGGTACTTTAGAAGTGATGGGAAATCCATCTCCTGCTTCAGGGGAGACATGGGTGGAAGCAGATGGAACAGGAACCCTGCTATTAGCAAACAGTACATCACATACTGATGTGATCCGAATAAAAACAATAGATACTATTTATACAAGTATTACAGTTGGTGTACCAATGCCGGTTACCATTGCACGTGAACAATATGACTATTACAAGTCAGGAACATCTACATTCCCTTTATTTAGTCATTCTCGATTCGATGTTATCAGTGCGGTATATAATGTATCATTCGGAGTTGTGTTAAGTTCGGTAAACCCATCTACTACAGTTGGAATTCAGGACACTAAAATTGCAGAAACAACTTTCAATGTTTTCCCGAATCCTTCAAACGGAAACTTCACAGTTTCTCTTCCTTCGACAGAAGACGCAAGAATTCAGATCGTTGATGCAGTTGGAAATATTGTAAAAACAATTCTTCCTGTCTCTACAGAGACTGTGGTTAACCTAACCACTGAAGCAAACGGAGTTTATTTTGTAAAAGCTTCTGCTAACGGAGATAGTAAGACAATGAAATTAATTGTAAGAAATTAATACATAAAACCCTTAAAAAAACGGGAGTGTGTAACACACTCCCGTTTTTTTATTCTCATATCGTTCCTTTTATCTTCGCTTTAGAAAGTTCCCATATAGGGTTACTTATGCTAAATGATGGTTGGCACAAACAAAAAAAGGTCAACGTAGCAGGTCGACCTTGATTTTGATTGGGAAAAATGTTCCTACTTAGAGGCTAAATCTCCACTTTGCTCAATAGAGTTAATACTACTACCGTATGCATCACATTTCGCCCCTTTTGTTCCACAAGATGAAACTAAAGTCGCCACAAAAATCCCTAAGAAAGCCAAGGCCAAAAACTTCTTCATATTCCTCAATTTAATTTTTAATTTGGTTGCTTGTTGTCAACAAATATACAACAAAAACAAAAACCGCCAAGAAATGTTTTCCACAATCAATTGATTACAATCGTGAATAAATCTATATTTAACACGTTATTTTACTATTGTGAAAATCATCGCTTACATAGCTTTTTTATTCATCCACTTTACTGTTATAAGTCAAAAAAAGTGGAATGTTACACTTATAGCAACAGACGCAAACAGTACTGAAGAAGTACTTAAAAGCTATACAACGAAAGACACTTCCAGTGTCAGGGATTATGTTACCAAAAAGCTCTTTTCGATCCGAAAAAAAAATCATCCTCTGGCCGGAATAGATCAAGTCAAACGGGATATAATTAACCAAAAATTAATTTATTACCTGTACAAAGGTCCTACATTCGAAAAACTAACGATACGTATTCTTTCAGAACAAAAGCAATTCATAAAAAGGGTTCCCGGAATCAGTGAGCGACTTTTGGCGCAGGTAGAACTTTCTTCCGTTGAAATTGCAGAGATCCAGTTGAAATTGTTACAGTTTTTCGAAAATAACGGCTACCCTTTTGCGAAAGTTTATTTTACCGATATACAGCTGGACACTCACTCTCCATCTGCTCAACTAAAAATTGAGACCGGTCCTGAAGTTAAATGGCATACAATACACCTAAAAGGCGACCCTAAAATCAGAAAATCTTTCATTCAAACTTATCTTGGAATCCGTGAAGGAGACTTGTACTCAGAGAAGTTATTCCGTCAAATTGCTTCTAAAATTGATCAGCTTGTCTATCTTAACAATGAGCAGGCTCCTCAAATTGCTTTTAGCAGTGAAGGAGCTGAACTCTATCTCTACTTAAAAAATTCTCCTTCAAGCTCTGCAAATGGGATTCTGGGTATACAGCCTAATGAAGCCGGAAAAGTAACTTTTACCGGAGATATTCAGTTACGACTCATGAACCTTTTGAAATCCGGGGAACAAATGGATTTATCATGGAAAAGTCTGCAAGCCGGAACACAGCAATTGGACATCGGAATTAATTATCCTTTTCTATTTAAAACCAATTTTGGAATTGAAGGAAATTTTCATCTTTATAAAAGAGACTCTAGTTTTCTCGAAATACAGGCTCAGGCAGGAATCAGATATTATATCGGAAAAGGAAGTTTTATCCGTGGATTTTATCGCTATGAAGGATCAAATGTACTCAGCGGAGCAGATAACAACCCAAATTTCAGTACAAGTGAAACGGTCAGGACAAACTTTTATGGAATAGGAATTATTCGTAAGAAAGTAGACTACCTACCTAATCCGACCCGCGGGCTTAATCTGGAATCAAATATTAGTTTTGGAATGCGAAAAGCTTTTCCTATTGACAGTACAGATATCGTAAGGCAAACCAACTCGACAACTTATAAATTCGATCTCGCTATTGAATATTTCATTCCACTTGGTAAACGGCACACCATCCGACTAGCCAACCTATCTCGCTTTTATATTGCCGATACCATTTATGTGAATGAACAAATCCGATTCGGTGGTCTGAATACACAGCGCGGGTTTGATGAAGAATCTCTATTTGCCACTACCTTCTCTCGTTTCACATTAGAATATCGCTTCCTATTAGATAAAAACTCACATCTATTCGCATTCTTTGATCAATCCATCTATGAAAATACCAGCAGAGATTATTATAAGGATACTCCCTATGGATTTGGTGTCGGGCTTGCTTTCGGAACAAAAGTAGGGACGTTCTCAATTTCTTACGCACTGGGAAGCCAGTTCGGGAATCCCATACAATTACGGGATGGAAAAATTCATTTTGGTTATGTAGCTTTCTTCTAGTTCTTTTTTTTCCTTACTCTTTGCTCTATTCTATTGGTAAGTACTCTAAAAAATAATTTTGCATCTGTTTCATTAAGTTTTCTCCCCAACCGTACTGTTTTCCCCTGGTACTCAAAAGAAAGATTCTCTCCACCAACTACCCAAATAGATCTTTCAAACTGAAAACCTAAATTGGATTCTTTGACCTCTTCTATTTTAACTTTAGTTATGTTCTCCAGAAAATAGGAATGAGCCTTACCATACGAGAAGATGGATCGTTTAATCATCAACACCTGATCATTAATCCGTATTAACTCTTTTCCTTTTAATTGCCATAATGTAGCGCGTCCAACCCGTACAAGAAAATACAACCAAAAAGATAGAAATACAATCAGTACCAATTTCTCTTCCCTCGTATAATCCTTAAATAAACTATAGATCACATATCCTCCAATCAATACCCAAACCGTTAACCAAGCCGATAAAAGATTATTCTTCCAGGTTACTTTCTCCGGGTAAATAACAAATGTTGTAATGCCATCTTTCCGATCCACATAGGATATTCGTTCTCCGATCCATTTCATACTCCAAAACTACTATTTATTTTTATTGGTATCTCAGATTTATCTGTGCTAGTAGTGAAGTTTTATACTAATAGAGAGATAAAAAAACGTCCTGAGCAAATCAGGACGTTTTCCAACTTTCAGTTTTATATTTTACCTGAGAATAGTAACATGTCCGTTAAACTGGTACTTTTTATCAGAGAAACCATCTGTTGCAGTTATTGTCCAGATGTAGACTCCTTCCGGAGCAGGTTCTCCATTTGCATAGTTACCATCCCATTCCGCATCAGCATTATGAGATTCCCAAACAATTTCTCCCCATCTGTTGAAAACAAGTAGTTCGAAGTTGTATACATCAATTCCGTCCATTACCACTTTCCACTTCTCATTGAATTTATCTCCATCAGGAGTAAACGTGTTCGGAGCAAAGAGCAATACATCACTAACTACTGAAATCTCCTTCGCTATTGAATCCGTACATCCGTATTCATTAGTAACAATCAAAGTAACAAGGTAATCATCTACAATTCCTTCTTCGTATTCTATCGTTGGCTCAATTTCAGTTGAGTTTGCCGGATCTGCATCATAGAATGTCCAATCCCATTGTACCGCGTCTCCGGAAGAAAGGTTTGTCATTTCAACAACAGGATCAAACATTGGCACTTTGAATGGCATCCAGGAGAAATTGGCACGAGGATAATCATACACATAAATCATATCCGTAAATACGGTGTCGTAAACACAACCTGCATTTGTTGTAATTGTTGCTTCAACATCATATACACCAGGAGTTTCATACACATGATATAGTGAGTTTAACCCTGATGCGTTTGCGCTATATCCATCACCAAATCTCACAAATACATTGTTCACTACTGAAGAGTTAGTCGTATTTATGAAATTAACTTCTACAGGATAACATCCTTCATTTATATCAGGAACCAAAACAGGAAATATATCTGTCGGCCATTCAACGATCACACAACCCTGTGCAACTGGAGAACCACAATTTTCTGATACTGTCACACAATATTCATTGTATGCCTTCTCAGGGTTAATTGTAAATGTTCTATGTGTACTGACAACAGCACCATCAAGCATCCATTCATAATTGTACACTCCATTTCCACCAGTTGCCTGCACCTCAAGCGTTACACTATTCTCACGACACTCTACTAAATCCGGTGTAAGAGATGTAATCTGAATCGGATTCGGCTCAACAATATCGAAAGCATCTGTAGCAATACATCCCAGTACATTTTCAACCACTACCTGATAGTTTCCGGGAACAAGATCCGTAAAGATGTTATTAGGCGAGAATGTCGCTCCTCCATCTATACTGTAATTAACACCATTGGTTGCTATTATCTCCACCGATCCGTTATTTGCAGAGTTACAGTCTACATCAGTAATGATCATGTTATCAATTGATACAGGTATAATGGTTACTTCTACCGATGCGGAAGACAAACAGTTTACCAAACCAATTTCATAAGTATATGTTCCCTCCTGCATTGTTGTCGGATCGTAAGGCATCTGAACAACATTTCCAGAAGGATCTTTCCATGTTCCACCTGTCTCCGCATCCGGTCCCAGTAATGGGAATAAATCAACTGGAGCACCATCTGCACAAACATCTATAGATGAATCATCTCCCGGATCACCCGGCTCAATGATTGTTACTGTCACTTCGTCTGTTGTAACACATAGCGGATGTCCTTCCGGATATACACTTAAAGTAAATGTTTCTGTTCCTGTTACTGTTACATTCGGATTCAACACAGAAGGATCATCCATGTTTGTTGGATCTGCCCAAGAGAAGATCAGGTTACCATTACTAAATGTTTGTAGTTGGGTAGTTGGTGTAGTACCTCCTTGTCCAGATTGGAAAACCAAGTTTCCGTCACAATCATATAATTCATACGAACACTCGGACGTCCACGACCCAGATGCATTAAACTGAACAGTAATTTCATCTCCGATATTCACAGGTATTTGTACCGTGTTTTGATCCCCTCCACTTGGAATAGTGTAGTTAGTCGATGTTCCTCCTACTCCTACAGTAATCGTATTACCATTCCATCCATCTCCAAAAGAATCTATCAACTCAAGCGTAAAGTTACAATTCTGGAAACCAGTTACAGATCCATCCAGCTGAACTTGTGCCACTCCGTTAACACCACACTGATCAAAGTCAAGCCCTGCATCTGCCTGTGGGTTATCATTAACCGTTATGAAAACTGTAGAGTCGTTCTGACACTCAAAATTATCAATGACCGTATACGTATATGGATAGGTACCTGGATTTGTTGGGGTTATTGTGATATCATTGTTGTTATTAGAAATAACAGCGTCCGTTGCAGGTGTATTCCAATAAGAATCTGTTGGTCCGTCATTTACTTCAATAGTAAACTCATCAATATCTTCATAGAGACTTGGATTAACATTGACAGAAAAACTAAATAACGTTCCATCGTCCGCGGACCAATTATCCGTAAACAAAACTGTCCATGTACCATTTAAAGGACAACCTAATAATCCTGTTAAAGGTTGAATGGATGCGTAATCTCCTGCTGGAAGAGAATTTCCTCCTGATGCTGCATCTACCCATGTCTGGGTTGCTGAGGGGGTAAAACAATAGGTATACCCAATTCCCTGAGTAGCAGGATCACTACAATCAACAGGAGTCCCATCATCAAGGGGTTCTCCAAGATAAGCACCACCACCACCTTGCTGATGCAACGTTACTGTCTGTCCGGTTTCACAGCGAACCTGAAGAACAAAGTCTCCCATAAAAGAATGCTCCAAATTGATACAAATACTTTCAAGATCACTAATGTTATCCAATGTAGCTCCTGCCACAAATCCCCCTAATTCAAGAGAATTAGACTGTATAACACCAACCTGAAGATCGTCTACACAACCGTCTTCTATATCAGTTGAATTCGGAAACCCTGTCCAGGTAACATCATACGTTTCCGGAGCTGCAGAAAGCGTAATAGATTCTCCGATACAAAGTTCAGCGGATGAAGGGAAATTTTGAAATGATGGAATAGGTGCAACGTAAATACGAAGAGATGATGAGTTTAAACTCTCACAACCATTTTCATCTGTAACCGTTAACTTCACCCTATACATTCCAGGTTCGGAGAAAGCGTGTGAAACAGATGGACCCGTTGCAGCAGTTCCGTCGCGGAAATCCCATTCGTAGCTAACAATATTAAATCCTGATGGAGAATACGATCCATTGTCCTGAAAAGTAAGTGGTTCGCCAATACATACAGCAACACTATCCAACGTTTCACCAACTACTGTAGCCAGTGCATAAGGAGGTGTACATGGAGGATCACATGAAACATTACCGGCAAATCGTCCCGTTCCTGAACCGTCAGAAATAAACCGGAAAGTCAAACACCCTGAAGTATTTCCGGCAGAAGCCTCATTAACGATTCCTTCCAACTCAAAACCTGTATAAGTCCCTACTAATGGAGCCGATGTGTTATCTCCGTCATAAACCATCATTACGTCATTTGAACTACCAAAAGGGTCAAGACTAAATAAGGTAAATTGTACATAGATATCATCCCCTGCTGATGGCGGACAAATAGTGAACGTTACATCTTCATTATTTGAATATCCCGGACCTCCCTGTCCCCCTGAGTCAATGATAAATCCATCACATGTATTAAATGTCTGATTGTTTGCTGCTGCGCCAACAGTTATTTCTGTTTGCGCAAAACTTGTTGAGTTCCCACTGAAGAACAATATCAGTGAAGTTATAATAAACGCGTTTGTCTTTTTACAAAAATGTAACATGATTGCCTAATGTTAATTCAAAATACGTAGTATAAACGTATTCTTACCTAGAATAGTTGCCAAAATTAAACAAAAAAAGATGTTTTTGTTACATTAAATTAATCCATAACTTGCATTGCTATACGCCAGAACCTACGTCATTAGCCACCGTGGTAGTTATTTCCTGGTCAAATATTTTTTTCATTCCACTCCGGTTTTTCGAAAAAAGGAACAATCTAGCCGTTATATGTAATAGAAAAATGACACATCTCCCAGAATCAGGACACTATAATTTTAGCTGCAATTTTTTCGATGCAATTAATTCCGTCTACTGCGGCGGATACTATTCCCCCAGCATATCCGGCTCCTTCCGCACAGGGATACAATCCTTTTATACGAATATGTTCCATTGTATTCCGGTCACGAGGAATCTGCACCGGAGAAGAGGTTCTTGACTCAGGGGCATGAAGGACTGCCTCGTTGGTATAGTATCCTTTCATTTTTTTTCCAAACGCTAAGAAAGCCTTTCGCAAGCGTGAGGAAAGAATATCAGGAAGAATCTTATTTAAATTTACGCTTTCCAGTCCCGGAATATATGATGTTTTCGGCAAATCTTCAGAGACCCGGTTTTCTACAAAATCAATCATCCTTTGTGCCGGTACTTTTTGTGATTTTCCCGCTGCCTCCCAACAACGTCTTTCTACTTCCCGTTGAAAATCCAGACAGATAAACGGATCATTTATATCTCCAGGTAAGTCTTCAGGTGCAACCTGAACAACAATCCCTGAATTGGAATAGGGATTATTACGCTTCGAAGGTGACCAACCATTCGTAACCACCTCTCCCGGTTCTGTAGCACAAGGAGCAACTATCCCCCCGGGACACATACAAAAGGAGTATACTCCCATTCCATCCACCTGTTCAACTAAAGAATAACTAGCCGGAGGAAGGAATTCATTCTCTGTTTCTCCATGGTACTGGATAGAGTCAATTAATTCCTGACTGTGTTCAATTCGAACGCCAATGGCAAAAGGCTTGGCTTTTATCTCTATTCCCTTTTTATGTAATAAATAAAAAATATCTCTGGCAGAATGTCCTGTTGCTAAAATAACATTAGAAAATAATCGTCGGGTACTCTTCCCTTCATGAGTATATTCCACTCCTTTGATTTCTTCACTTTCCACTAACAAATCCACTACTTTAGCGTCAAAATGGATTTCTCCCCCGCATGTCAGGATCTCTTGTCGGATTGCCTCTATAATTTTAGGAAGTCGATTCGTACCAATATGCGGATGTGCATCTACCAGAATATCAGGATCAGCACCAAAAGCGACTAACCATTCTAATACTTTTTTTACACTTCCCCTTTTTTTAGATCGCGTATATAACTTACCATCCGAATACGTTCCTGCACCTCCTTCACCAAAACAGTAATTCGATTCAGGATTAACAACATGCTCTTTGTTTATTTTTGCCAGGTCTCTTCTCCGGGATTTAACATCTTTCCCCCGCTCAAAAACAACTGGTTTTAAACCTGATTCGATTGCCTGAAGCGCAGCGAACAGACCTGCTGACCCAGCTCCTACTATACCTACTTCCGGCGCATCCGAAACATTGGTTCCATGAAAAACGGGAAGAACACTTTGGGGCTCATCACCGGATACAACAGCAAGTCTTAATTGAAACTTAACCGGCGATCGTCTGGCATCAATAGAGCGCTTTACAATACGTATTTCATTAATTTCTTCTACAGGTATACCAACTTCTTTGGCTGCAATTTTTTTAAGTTTTACCTCATCTACAACGACATCGGGTAATACATTGACCTGAATTTCATGAATCATTATCCTTCAAAGGTTAAAGAGAACCAAACTACCCGATTATAGACTTTATCAAATGGCTTTGACAACCGGGTATTATCCTGATATAAAGAATTGACAATACTGTGAGACATTTTGACTTCAAAACCAAACTTAAAATACGGCAAAAAGAAATCCACCCCAACTCCGATCTGTCCCTGAAAGTCATGCTTTTTCAGTTTAAGGTACGGATTCGAAAAGATTTGAGCAACATCCTGTTTTGACTGAAGATCTATCGTATACTGAACTCCCCCCACAAAATAAGCTGCAAAATTATTATAGCGCAACGTCCTGTATTTAATCAGTAGAGGGAAATCGAGATTCGTCGATTCTATCTTTCGTTGAATCATTTCATCTTCTCCATTGTCATCAATGAAATGATAATTTACTTCACGCTCGATAAATGACAAGGAAGGAATGATCCGTAAACTGACCGTAGGGTGTCCTAATTTGAAACTTGAAATTATCCCCAGATTAAAACCGGGGTAACTTTTTGTTGTAAAATTTACCAACCCCGGAGTCAGTGCTGTATTGGTTGTAGGGATAACATACAGATCAGCTGTATTCAACCCTAACATAAATCCAAAATGAAACCATCTCCTATCAAATTTTCGATAGTTCGGTGTTTTTAAAGTCTGCCCGATTCCCGTCAGGTAAACAAGGATCAATAGTATTGTAACCAGTGTTCTCTTCACAAGTGACTAACGTTAATTTTGTTCAATTATTGAACTTTCTTCTGCAATAAAGATAAGACTCTTATACTTTTTCTCCCAGGTAAATCGTTGCAATTCCACCTGAAACAAGATAGGTGCGAATATTTTTGTACCCTACTTTTGTCAGAATATCAACAAATTCTTGTCCTTCCGGAAAAGCTTCCACCGACTCAGGAAGATACGTATACGCCGATTTATCTTTAGAAATCATTTTTCCGATAAACGGGATCATGTAACGGGAATAGAAACCGAAAGCCTGTTTCACGGGAAATTTTTTGGGCTTCGAAAACTCTAGTATTGCAGCTGTTCCTCCTTTACTCAATACGCGTAGCATTTCTCCCAATCCTTTTTCAAGGTTCTCAAAATTTCGTACGCCAAAACCAACTGTTATTGCATCAAACTCTCCCTCTTCAAAAGGAAGCGATTCGGAATCTCCCAAGGTCATAGAGATAATATGATCGACTTTGCGTTTTTTCATTTTTTCACGCCCCTTCTCCAGCATTCCCCGGCTGATATCCAGTCCGACAATTTTCTCAGGATTTAACTTTAGTGCCTCCAGAGCAAAATCCCCCGTACCTGTCGCTATATCCAGAATCCTTTTCGGGTTCCCTTTACGAAGTAATTTCACTGCCTTCTTTCGCCACAATTTGTCTATCCCCATTGACAAAAAATGATTCAGAAAGTCATATTTAGCTGAAATATTATTAAACATCTCAGCAACTTCCTCTTTCTTTGATTTGTCTTCAGCACCATAGGGCTTAACAACTTTTTTCTCTTGTCCTTTTATCTCTTCGCTCATAACTTAACCTACCATCGTATGACCAGATGGATATTTATAATGCTTACTAATAACTTCTTTTCCTAATAAAAATGCGAGCGTTAATGTTCCTACACGTCCAATGAACATCGCTACAATAATCACTATTTTTCCAGCAGGAGTAAGGTCCTGTGTAATCCCCGTACTTAACCCTACTGTTGATGCTGCCGAAACATGCTCAAACACAATATCCATAAAGGTAAACCTGCCCATCTGCAATGATTCTAACTCCGTTATAGACAGAATAAACGGACCTATAAGGTTTCCCAAAATAAAGAACATCAATATGGAGTATGATTTCATAACCAACTCACTGGAAATGGTTCTTCTGAATAATTCTGTGTGTGATTTACCACGTATTGTAGAGACTACAGATGCCAGCAACACCGCAAATGTCGATGTACGGATACCCCCACCCGCAGATCCTGAAGAAGCACCTACGAACATCAGAAACAGAAAAAAGATCATCGTTGGTAATGCCAGCTCAGAAGTATCTACAATATTAAAACCTGCATTTCTGGTTGTCATTGACTCAAAAAAGGAGGTAACCACTTTCCCAAATCCCTTTTTATCTGCCAATGTATTATTGTATTCTGCGAAGAAAAAAACGATGGCTCCAATCAGAAGCAGGGCTAATGTGTAATACAGGGAAATTTTTGTTCCAAACTCAATTGTTTTCCACGGAGTTTTCATTCTTTCACGAAGTTTTCGCGGTTCGAAAAGATCAAACAAGTAGATCATTCCAAACCCTCCCAGAAAGAACAGAACCAAAACAACAATATGATACAGTGAATTGCCTATGACTGCTCCATTCATCATTCCACCGGGAAGTATTGATAATCCGGCATTATTAAACGCAGAGATGGAATGAAAAACAGAATGAAACAAACGAACTTCTGTATCACCATATACACCCACCGGTTCTACCAACATAAAGAGTAAAAATGTTCCTGCAATTTCAATACCTAAACTCCAGACGAATATTTTACCGAACATGGTTCCTGTATTCAGTAAAGAATCCTTGTTTACAAAATCTTCCAGAATTTCGTGATGTTTCAATCCCACACCAAACTTTGCTATTAACAGGTATAATGCTCCAAAAGCAATGGTGTTAAGCCCTCCCAACTTGATCAAAAACAAGACAACTACCTGCCCTTTGAAGGTAAATTGAGTTGCCAGATCAACGGTTGTTAATCCGGAAACAGATGTAGCCGATGTCGCTGTAAAAAGAGCATCAATAAAACTCATGTCATGGCTTACAATGGTCATTTCAGGAAGCATCAATAAACTGGTCCCAATGAGAATTATCGACGCAATTGAAATTGTGAAAAGTAACCCCGGATGGACTTTCAACCAGGGCTTAAAAGACCTGTTCTTAATAATCGTTGTAATAACATACACGAGAAAAAAGAACTGGATAAAGAGCTGAGCATTGGTTGCCATTCTCCTTAATCCCAGCCAGGAAAGCACCTCTGTAATAATAAGATCCCCGGTTATATTGTAGAATACACCTTCTACAATAAGGATCATTAAAACAATAAATTCGAAAAGATTATCCCGTATGAGTTGTTTGGGATTGTAATCGTATACTACCCTAACGAGGAAACGGATAATGTAAAAAACAAAAGCATATTGTATCCAGTCAATTAAAGCAATGGCTTCTTCCGGTGAATGCGGAAACCCATAATAATAAATCAAAACACCTATTGCTCCAAGTGAAACAAAAACATGCAAAAATCGAAATAGTCTCAGGACACGATCTTTTGAATCGTACAAAGCTAAATTAACTCGCTCCCTGAGATTTCGTATCATACCTTAATTAATTTGTCGGCTTCACGAATAAGCTCTTCCTTATCGATAGAAACTACCCCCACTTTTTCGCAAACCAGTCCTCCCGCAAGATTCGCGAAAGAAGCAATTAATTCAACCGGAACCCCAACTGTGTAACACAATGTTGCCACACTGATAACTGTATCGCCCGCTCCGGAAACATCCGCTATGTTTCTGAGATGTGCCTGTATATAATGCTTTTTCTCTTTATTTTTGATAAAAACACCATGTTCGGAAAGCGTTACAAACGTAATCGTGTTGTTCAGTCGTTTTTCAAGTTTGTTCACCGCGTCTTCAAACTCCTGACCGGGTCGAAACTGGAAATCAATATTGAGTCCCTCTTTCAACTCTTTGAGATTGGGTTTGAAAAGTGTTACGCCCTGATAAGCAAAAAAATTATCTTTCTTAGGATCAACTGTCGTGGGAATTGACAATAATGCTGCCAGTGCAATCACTTCTCGAATTACCCGTTCAGTAAGAATTCCTTTATTATAGTCCTCGAAAATAATGGCATCAATTCCCGATTCACAGATCGCTTTCACTCTTCCGATAAGCTCAGTTTCTTCATCTGAATTAACCGGATTGGTTTGTTCTTGATCAATTCGCAACAAATGCTGATTATTTCCAATCACTCTTGTTTTTACCGTTGTGATACGATTCGTTGACCGGACAATTCCTGCCACTGACATTTCCTGAAAATGCATCAATTCCAGTAAACGTTCTCCTTCCCTATCTTCTCCAATTACAGACGTTAATATCGGAACGGCTCCAAGAGCTGCAATATTAAGCGCCACATTAGCAGCTCCCCCCAAACGTTCTTCGTGTTTACCAAAGCTAACGATAGGAACCGGGGCCTCCGGAGAAACACGACTCACCTTTCCCTGAAGATAGGCATCAATCATAACATCTCCAATAACCAGAATTCGCTTTCCTTTGAAAGACTCTACTATCGTTCTGCTGTTCATCTAACTTAGTTTTTCCAGGGCTTGTTTCATTCGTTTCATTGCTTCGATCAATTCTTCTTCAGCCGCCGCATAAGAAATTCTAATACAATTCGGATTACCAAAGGCTTCTCCTGTCACAATGGCAACGAGACCTTCCTGTAAAAGATACATAGCAAGATCCGTAGCTGAATTGATAGCCGTATCGTTAAATCGCTTCCCGAAGAAAGAGGATACATCAGGGAATAAATAAAACGCTCCTTCCGGAATGTTTGTTTTCACTCCTTCTATCTCATTCAGTAATCCCAAAACAAGATCTCTCCGTGATTTAAATGCAGCAACCATGTCTTTCAAAACAACAGGATCTGCTTCCATTGCAGTAATTGTAGCGCGTTGGGTAATAGAGCAGGTCCCACTAGTAAACTGCCCCTGAATTTTTTCACAAGCTGCCGCTATTTCCTTGGAGGCAGCAATATAGCCAAGACGCCAACCTGTCATTGCCCAGGCTTTTGACACACCATTTACGGTTATAACCTGATCTTTTATTGAAGAAAATGTAGCCAGACTAGTATGTCCTCCACTAAAATTAATGTGTTCATAAATTTCATCTGAGATCACAAAGATACCAGTATCTTCAATCACCTGTGCCATTCCTTTTAATTCATCGAAAGAATAAACTGATCCTGTGGGGTTACAAGGAGAAGAGAAAATCATCAACTTTGTATTATCTGTAATGGCAGCACCTAATTGTTCCGGAGTGACCTTAAAATCATTTTCAATTCCTGCCTCAACAATTACCGGAACTCCTTCGGCCATTTTTACAATCTCTACATAAGAGACCCAATAAGGAGCGGGAATAATCACTTCATCTCCTTTGTTTACCAGACTCATTACAACATTTGCAATACTTTGTTTTGCTCCTGTCGAAGTAACAATCTGTGAAGGTTCATATGTAAGATTGTTATCTCTCTTAAGTTTCCGACAAATACTTTCGCGTAGATCAAGGTATCCCGCTACTGGTGTATACTTTGAAAAGTTATCATCTATCGCTTGTTTTGCAGACTCTTTGATAAAATCAGGCGTATTGAAGTCTGGTTCCCCTAACGAAAGGGAGATGACATTTTTACCTTGTGCTTTCAATTCCCGGCTTAGTCTGGACATGGCCAATGTTGCCGATTCTTCCATTGCTCTTAGGCGATCTGATAATACGTCCATATTTGTGAAACTATTTATTGGGACAAAACTACGAATATTGTTGAATCGTTTCCCGATTTTACCCGGAAAATGAAAGGTGCTAATTCTGTTACTTTTTACGAAATGTGTATTAATACATTTGAAAAGTTATTTTTGTGATTCAAAATGCGAAAACTATGGAATACCTATTTTATACTGTGTTGATTATTGTTCCTGCCGGAATTGTTTTCGGAACAGCTTATTTTTTCATGAAAAAATTAACCGAAAAAGAGCAACATTCAATAGCTCTTGAGCTCCGTAAAGAAAGACAAAAACATATTCTTCCGGGGCGTATTGATGCCTACCAACGGTTGGTGTTACTAACGGAACGAATTTCGCCAAACTCACTTGTTATGCGTATCCACAATCCCGGGATGCCCGCACGACAACTTCAGGGAGAATTACTTAAAACAATTCGGGAAGAGTTTGAACACAATGTTGCACAGCAAATTTTTATTTCACCCAAAGCATGGGATGTAGTAAAAAACAGCAAAGAAGAGATCATTAAAATCATTAATATGGCAGGAAATCAGATGGGAGACAGTGCAACCGCAACTGATCTGGCTCAAAAAATATTTGAAATTTCTTCTGAAATCACACCACTTCCGACAGAAGTCGCTGCACACTATCTGAAAGAAGAATTACAACAACTCTTCTAGTATATAGGATAAAATTATCTCTATTATTCTACGATCAGGATTTCGACTTCGTCTTCGACATGAATTACATCTCCAACGCGAAGTTTTGCCCGGATGCGGGATTCTGTTTCACTATTCAACGAAATAATTCCATCCTGGATCAGTAATTTGGCATGCCCACCCGTTTGGGCAATTTGAAGAATCTTAAGTAATTTATTTAATTCGATAAATGCTTCTCCTCGAAGACTAAATTCAATTTTTTGCATCTTTCAGTTGTCCTATATAAAAGTTCATAACGGCTTTTGCATCAGCGAAAGCATTTCCTTTTCCGCTGTGCAGACTTTTTTCTATCTGCGAAACTCGATGTGAAACACCTTCCGTTTGGTGAAAATTATCTATCAGCATTTCTTTCAGTGTTTCTCTAAACCAAAACACTTCCTGATCCAACCGGTTCTTTTCAAGGTATCCTGAAATAGTCATCTGATTAACAAATGATTCAATAGCCTCCCATATCTCGGAAATTCCTGTATTCGTATAGGAACTACATGTCATTGCTTTAGGTATCCAACCATTTTGATTGGGAGGAAACAAGTGCATCGCATTCTTATACTCATTTCGGGCTCTTCGAGCATTCACCTCATTTTCTCCATCAGCTTTTGTTATGACAAGAGCATCAGCCATTTCCATGATTCCTCGTTTAATTCCCTGAAGTTCATCTCCTGCCCCTGCCAACATCAGAAGCAAAAAGAAGTCTACCATTTCTTTCACCATGGTTTCTGACTGGCCAACACCTACCGTTTCTATGATGATAACATCATAACCAGCCGCTTCGCATAATAGGATACTTTCTCTTGTACGTTTGGCAACGCCCCCTAATGAACCACCAGATGCTGTCGGACGAATAAACACTTCCGGCATCAATGCCAGATTATTCATTCGTGTTTTATCGCCCAGAATACTACCACCACTCCGCTCACTACTTGGATCAATAGCCAGAACAGCTACCTTTTTTCCTTTTTCAACCAGTTCCTGACCAAAAGCTTCTATGAATGTACTTTTTCCTACTCCCGGCACTCCCGTTATTCCAATCCGTACAGACTTCCCCGGGCTTGATCTGATTATATCCAACATCTCCAGAGCCTGCTCATGATCATCACGACGTGTGCTTTCAACAAGCGTTAATCCTCTGCTCAAAGCCACCTTATCACCGTTTATTATTCCCTTTGCTAATTCATCAGGATTACGACTCAGGTGTTTCCTTCGTTGTTCCAGCCACTCTTTTTTTCTCTGATCATCCAAATCAAACCGGTTTTGAACAAAAATACAATTAAAGCCGGAAAAACATCTGTAACGACTGATTAATCCTGTCCGTTTTTACCCACTATATCATTTCAATTTGTTAAGATTTCTCATTATATTTAGTGCAAAATGACTGAAATATGCTGATAGAAATAAATCCGAATAACATGGACAGCCGCTTGATTCAACAAGCGGTTAAGCTTTTACAAGAAGATGGTATCATTATTTACCCTACAGATACGGTATACGCTATTGCTTGTAGTCTGAAAAGTAAAAAAGGGCTGGAAAAACTGGCAAAGCTCAAAAACACAAAATTGAGCAAGGCTAATTTCTCTTTGGTATTTAATGATTTAAGCCTTTTATCAGATTATGTAAAACAATTCGATCGTTCTGTTTTCAAATTACTGAATCGTTCTCTTCCCGGACCCTTTACTTTTATTCTGGAAGCAAATTCTTCCGTACCTAAATTGTTTGACAGTAACAAAAAAGAGGTTGGAATTCGTATTCCCGACAACGAAATTGCAAGAGAAATTGTACGCGTATTAGGTGAACCTCTCGCTACAACTTCTTTACATGATGAAGAAGATGAATTAATGGAGTATTTTACCGATCCTTACGAGATCTACCAACGTTATGACGAGAAAGTCGATATGATTATTGATGGAGGCCCCGGAAGATTATATGCTTCTACAGTTGTCAATTGTACCAACGGTGATACAGAAATCATCCGTCAGGGAATTGGTGAATTAGAATTATGATTGTAATACTGGATGCCGGAAGCTCGAAGACAAAGTTTATTCAGGAGATTTGTGAACACTATTATCCCTGTAAAACAATCGGGTTTCATGATTTCACCGAAGATGATATTCTAAATGCGGAAGGAGTTATTATCTCCGGAGCTCCTATTCTGTTATCCGAGGTAGATACATTGCCTTATCTTCAAAAAACAAATTGGCTGGACGACTATAATCTTCCTGTACTCGGAATTTGTTTTGGTCATCAACTAATAGGTATTCACTTTGGAGCTTCAATTTCCCGACAACTTGAAGATAGGGGGAAACAGGAGATCGCCGTTTTACGACATACCCCATTATTCGAAGACCTGGATACGCAATTCATAATGCAGGAAGATCATTGTGAGGCTATAAGTATTCCCCCCGGTTTTGATCACAGCGCTACATCAGACAGTTGTGTAAATGAAGGAATGTATCATAAAAACAAACCCATTTTCGGAGTTCAGTTTCATCCTGAAGTATCTGGTGAAAATGGCATGATTTTTTTACGCAATTTCACTAAACTTGTAGCGCTTTACAAGGATAAAAAATAGATTGATGTTATTAAACCGGCTCTGGATAGGTCTTTTTGTTGTTGCTTTCATTACAGCCTCTATAAAACTCTTAGGCTTTGGAGATACTCAGGTTTTCAAGTCGATTGTTGATGCTATGTTTGACAGTTCCAAAACAGCTTTCGAACTTTCCTTATTTCTTACTGGAGCATTATGTCTGTGGATGGGCGTAATGCAAATCGGAGAAAAAGGAGGTGCTTTACATTACCTCACACGAGCTGTTTCTCCTCTTTTTGAGAAACTTTTCCCGGAAATACCGAAAAACCATCCGGCAGTAGGAGCCATGATGATGAATTTCTCTGCTAACATGCTGGGATTGGATAATGCTGCAACTCCTCTGGGCTTAAAAGCAATGAACCATCTACAGGAGTTGAATCCGGAAAAAGAGAAAGCATCCAATGCACAAATCATGTTTTTGGTGCTCAATACTTCTGGGCTTACAATTATTCCGGTCAGTATCTTAGCTTATCGTATGGCTGCCGGCTCAGAAAGTCCTGCAGATGTATTTCTCCCCATACTTTTAACAACATTCTTTTCTAGTATGGGCGGCTTATTATTTGTAAGCATCCGACAAAAAATCAATCTTCTCCATCCCGTTATCCTCGCCTATTTAGGAACCACAACCGCGGTAGTTGGAAGCTTAATAGCCACTGTTATTTATTTCCCTGAATATACTGAAGTCATTAGTAACGTAGGAGGGAATGTGCTGTTGTTTGGGATTGTTACTACTTTCATTTTACTCGCTGTTCGCTCGAAAATCAATGTCTATGAAACGTTCATTGATGGTGCAAAGGGAGGATTCGATGTAGCTATTAAAATCATTCCTTTTCTGGTAGCAATACTTGTAGCTGTAGCTGTCTTCAGAGCATCAGGAGCAATGGAATTATTGTTTTCCGGAATCAGGGAAGCTGCAGTCTTCATGGGAGTAAAATGTCTTGCCTTTGTAGACGCTCTCCCTACAGCTTTTATGAAACCTTTCAGTGGAAGTGCCGCCAGAGGTATGATGATGGATGTATATGCTAATTCCGGTGTGGATTCATTTGCAGGTCGTTTAGCATCAGTTTTTCAAGGGTCTACAGAAACAACTTTTTATGTTCTTTCCGTTTATTTTGGCTCTGTCGGGATAAAAAATACCCGATATGCAGCCGGAGCAGGTTTATTTGCTGATTTTACCGGTATAATTGCCGCAATAATATTAACTTCAATATTCTTTACATGTCTTTAGTATGTTAAATTGGTTTAGAAAAAAAAGAGGCTCCGGAATTACGCGAAAAGGGAAACGACATAAAGTTCCCATGAAGCCACTGGAGTATTCACCTAAAATAATTTTAGCGTGGACAAAAGCGATTGAGGGAAATGAAGATATTCAAAGCTGGTTAGCTGAAAATGGTTTTGAGGAACTAGCTGTATCAATATGGGCTTTAAAGTTAAAACAGGATGCCCGTGACTGGTTGATGGAAAACGGATTTCCGCATATCATGGCAATGATCAATGCAGCTGAGGGAAACGAACCTGCAAGAAAGTGGTTAAAAACCCATAACTTTATTCTTTTCTATAATATGGCACTGGCCATTGATGGAGAAAAAGAAGGTTATCAATGGATACAGGCAAATTCCACTCCGGATATTTTCTTATTGACCCAGGCAATGAAAAAGCTTAAAGACAATATTGAAGAAAACCATAATGATATTCACAAGTTTGGAACAGACTAAATAAGCAATGGCAAAAACAATAGAGAAACATGATCTGGCTCATTTTGGTAGCCTGGAGTTACTTGCCAAACAAGTAGTAGAAGGATTTATCACGGGACTTCATAAAAGTCCTTTTCATGGATTTTCTGTTGAGTTTGCTGAACATCGTCTTTACAACAAAGGAGAGTCTACTAAACATCTCGACTGGAAATTATTCGCACGAACCGAAAAACTGTTTACAAAAAAATATGAGGAGGAAACGAATCTACGCTGCCAACTTGTATTAGATACAAGCTCTTCTATGTGGTTTCCCATTAACGAAGAAGTAAACAAAATTCAATTTTCAATCTATAGTGCTGCTTCTTTAATAGAACTATTAAGACGTCAAAGAGATGCTGTCGGATTGACAACTATCTCTGATAAAATCAACCTACATACTCCGGCTCGTAGTTCTGTTGCGCATCATCGCTATTTGTACGTTGAACTGGAAAAATTGTTCAGAAACTATTCCGAAGGGAACAAACATACTACGAACTATATCGAGAGACTACATGACGTTGCCGAATTATGTCATAAAAGAAGTCTCATTATTCTGTTTACAGACCTATTAGAGAAAAAAGATAAGATTGATCAACTTTTCGGAGCCCTACAACATTTACGACACAATGGACATGAAGTGATCCTATTTCATGTATATGACTCGAATTACGAAGTACAGTTCAATTTAGATAACCGTCCCTACACAGTGGTTGATATGGAAACCGGTGATCGCATGAAAATTCAACCTAACGAAATTAAAGAAAAGTATTCTCAAGCAATAAAAGCGTACTTTGAAGAAATCGAATTGCGCTGCAAACAATATTCTATCGATCTCATCTCTTCAGATATCCATGCCGGATATGAACAAATACTATTTCGTTATCTGGTAAAAAGGAGTCGAATGTATTAAAAATCATTTCACTATTCATTCTTGAAACTTCACTACAAGCAACAGACGCTCTTTTCTAATTCCCAATAGGTTAAGACGTTCGCCAAACCTAAACCTATCCTAAAGTTCAGAACTCTTCGGTACACAGACATCTAGTATTATTTCCGAATAAGAATTAAATCCCCACTAAATTAGTATCTCAGGAAGCAATAATTCCCCCATCAGTCCGCCCCTATCCAATAAACCTAACAAAGTTAATATATAACAAAAAAACCCCTGATCAAAACTGACCAGGGGTTCTTAAAAGTGGC